>NZ_CAJCKS010000212.1:0-7267 GCF_903970985.1 Pantoea sp. ME81
GAAGTGAGCAAAAGCCCGATAAAATAGAGGGTTATAGTGGACTGCATCAGACACTGCTGCGTAAGCATTTTGCGCCTGCGCGATGATGCAGCCTGAGTGGATACCTGCTGAACAGGGCCGAGATAAGTACCATTTTCACTACGGTAATTGCAACCCCTGGGGGGTTAGCGTAAATCCTGCGCAACTGAGTAGCATAAAATGCTGACATTAACTTTTAGTCATAACTCGCTGTTATGAAAAGTGTTAATTCGATAATTTTCCGCATAGCTATTCAAAAATGGGCAAAAAACACGCCGGCGCGTTTGCTGATTATTTAACCAGCGACAACGTCTGATTCCGCGAAAAATCACAGACTGGGTCTCATTGGTTTCCGTGATGAACAGTATGAATTCGGGCGCTTTTCAGGCATACAAAAGGTCGTGATCCAGACTACAAAACAGAAACAAAGCCCAGTCACGCTCTTCAATTAACCTTTGATTGACATATGATTAACATCTTCAAGGAGGTCAGCCATGAGCCAAATACATAAGCATCCTGTACCCGCTGCCGTTGCAGCGAATGCCCTGATTAATGCCGACCAGTATGCGGCGCTGTATCAACAATCGGTTGACGATCCCGACGCCTTTTGGGGTGAACAAGGCAAAATCCTCGACTGGATCAAGCCTTACAGCAAGGTGAAAAACACCTCCTTTGCCCCCGGCAATATTTCGATTCGCTGGTATGAAGATGGCGCGCTGAATCTCGCCGCCAACTGCCTTGACCGCCACTTGCAGACGCGTGGCGATCACCCGGCGATTATCTGGGAAGGCGATGACGCCAGCGAAAGCAAAACCATTACGTTCCGTGAACTGCACGGTGACGTGTGCCGTTTTGCCAACGTGTTGCTGAGCCTCGGCGTCAAGAAAGGCGATGTCGTCGCCATCTATATGCCGATGGTACCGGAAGCGGCCGTGGCGATGCTGGCCTGTGCGCGTATTGGCGCAGTGCACTCCGTCATTTTCGGCGGTTTCTCACCGGAGGCGGTGGCCGGTCGCGTAGTGGATTCCAACGCTAAACTGGTGATCACCGCAGATGAAGGCGTACGCGCCGGACGCAGCATCCCGCTGAAGAAAAACGTCGATGATGCACTGAACAACCCGAGCGTCACCAGCGTGAAAAACGTGGTGGTATTCAAGCGCACCGGTAAAGACACCGGCTGGCACGAAGGCCGCGATCTTTGGTGGCACGAGTTGGTGGCGAAGGCCAGCGATCAGCACGAACCGGTCGCGGTTGAAGCCGAGCATCCACTGTTTATCCTTTATACCTCCGGTTCCACCGGCAAACCGAAAGGCGTGCTGCATACCACCGGGGGTTATCTGGTGTATGCCGCCAGCACCTTCAAATATGTGTTTGATTACCATCCGGATGATGTCTACTGGTGCACCGCCGATGTGGGCTGGATCACCGGACACAGCTATCTGATTTACGGCCCACTGGCCTGCGGCGCCACTACCCTGATGTTCGAAGGTGTGCCGAACTGGCCGAAGCCGAGCCGTATGGCTGAAGTCGTCGATAAGCATAAGGTGACGCTGTTGTATACCGCGCCAACCGCCATCCGCGCCCTGATGGCCGAAGGCGACAAGGCCATTGAAGGTACCAGCCGCAGCAGCCTGCGCATCATGGGTTCCGTCGGCGAGCCGATCAACCCGGAAGCCTGGGAGTGGTATTACAAGAAGATTGGCGACAGCCGCTGTCCGATTGTGGATACCTGGTGGCAGACCGAAACCGGTGGCTTCATGATTACGCCGCTGCCAGGCGCGATTGAGCTAAAAGCCGGATCGGCCACCAAGCCGTTCTTTGGCGTGCAGCCCGCGCTGGTGGATAACGAAGGCAACGCGTTGGAAGGCGCAACCGAAGGCAACCTGGTGATCAACGATTCGTGGCCGGGACAGGCGCGTACGCTGTTTGGCGATCACGATCGCTTCGAACAAACCTACTTCTCCACCTTCAAAAACCGCTACTTCAGCGGAGACGGCGCACGCCGTGACGAAGATGGTTACTACTGGATCACCGGCCGCGTCGATGACGTGCTGAACGTCTCAGGCCATCGTCTCGGCACTGCAGAGATTGAATCGGCGCTGGTGTCACATCCGAAGATTGCGGAAGCGGCAGTTGTGGGTATTCCTCACAGCATTAAAGGCCAGGCGATCTATGCTTATATCACGCTGAACCACGGCGAAGAGCCCTCGCCAGAGCTGTATACCGAAGTGCGTAACTGGGTGCGTAAAGAGATCGGCCCGATTGCCACGCCGGATGTGCTGCACTGGACCGACTCACTGCCGAAAACCCGCTCCGGCAAGATTATGCGTCGTATTCTGCGCAAAATCGCGGCGGGCGATACCAGTAATCTCGGCGATACCTCAACCCTGGCCGATCCGGGCGTGGTAGAGAAATTGCTGGAGGAGAAGCAGTCCATCACCATGCCGTAACCGGCATCGACGCGACGGAGAGTGTCAGCCTGTTCACGGCAGGCTACTCTCCGTCATCCCTACCTTACGCCGTACGCTTTTCACCATCGCACAACCTATATAACTAGAATATTCAGCAGTTTAAATCATTTAACCGTGAGATATCTGCCTGCCTTTCCTCTGGAGAAACTGTGATGAACGAAGCCCTATATCAACAGGAAGCAGTCTGGCAACAAATCGAGAGTAATCCGCGTTTTCAGGAACTGGTGCACAAGCGCCAGTCCTTTGCGCTGTTGCTCAGTATCATCATGCTGGTGTTGTACGTCGGCTTTATTTTGCTGATTGCCTTTGCCCCTGGCTGGCTCGGTACGCCGCTGCATGAAGGCACCAATGTCACACGCGGCATCCCCATCGGCGTTGGCCTCATTGTGGTGTCGTTTCTGCTCACTGGCGTCTATGTCTGGCGCGCTAACGGCGAGTTTGATCGCCTGACCAAACAAATCCTGAGCGAGGTGAAATCATGAAGCGCCTGTTCTCAGCCTTGTTAGCGATAGTGCCTGCCAGCGTGTTTGCCGCCGACGCCATTACCGGCGCAGTGCAAAAACAGGCCACCAACTACGAAGCCATCATCATGTTTGTGGTGTTTGTGGCGGCGACGCTCGGCATCACCTATTGGGCCTCCAAACGCACCCGTTCACGTAGCGATTACTACACGGCGGGCGGCAATATTACCGGCTTCCAGAACGGTCTGGCGATGGCGGGGGACTTTATGTCTGCGGCCTCGTTCCTCGGGATATCGGCGCTGGTTTACACCTCGGGCTACGACGGGTTGATCTACTCGCTCGGCTTCCTGGTCGGCTGGCCGATGATTCTGTTCCTCATTGCGGAGCGCTTACGTAACCTCGGGCGCTATACCTTTGCCGATGTGGCGTCATATCGCCTGCAGCAAAAACCGATTCGTACCCTGTCGGCCTGTGGCTCGCTGGTCGTCGTGGCGCTGTATTTGATAGCGCAAATGGTGGGTGCGGGCAAACTCATCCAGTTACTGTTTGGCCTCGATTATCATATCGCCGTGGTACTGGTGGGGATTTTGATGGTGATGTATGTGCTGTTTGGCGGCATGTTAGCCACGACATGGGTACAGATTATCAAAGCCGTGCTGCTGCTGTTTGGGGCCAGCTTTATGGCGATTATGGTAATGAAAGCCACCGGCTTCAGCTTCAACACGCTGTTTACCGAAGCGATGGCGGTCCATCCGAAAGGTGCCGCGATCATGCAACCGGGCGGTCTGGTGAAAGATCCGATATCGGCACTGTCTCTTGGTCTTGGATTGATGTTCGGCACCGCTGGCTTACCGCATATTCTGATGCGCTTCTTTACCGTGGCGGATGCACGTGAAGCGCGTAAGAGCGTGTTCTGGGCCACCGGCTTTATGGGCTATTTCTACTTCCTCACCTTTATCATTGGTTTTGGCGCGATTCTGCTGGTCGGCGCAAATCCAGCCTTCAAAGATGCTTCTGGCGCGCTGATTGGTGGCACCAATATGGCGGCGGTGCATCTGGCGAATGCGGTGGGCGGCAGCCTGTTCCTTGGCTTTATCTCGGCGGTGGCTTTCGCCACGATCCTGGCCGTTGTTGCCGGGCTGACGCTGGCCGGTGCTTCTGCGGTTTCTCATGACCTGTATGCCAGCGTGATTCGCAAAGGTCAGGCGACTGAGCGTGATGAGCTGCGGGTGTCGAAAATTACCGTGCTGATTCTTGGCGTGGTGGCGATTGTGTTGGGTATCGCGTTTGAGAAACAGAACATCGCCTTTATGGTCGGACTGGCGTTCTCGATTGCGGCCAGCTGTAACTTCCCGATTATTTTGCTCTCAATGTACTGGTCGAAGCTGACCACGCGCGGCGCGATGATTGGCGGCTGGCTGGGATTGATTACGGCGGTTGTGTTGATGATCCTCGGGCCGACCATCTGGGTGCAGGTGCTGGGGCATGCCACCCCGGTCTATCCGTATGAGTATCCGGCGCTGTTCTCGATGGCGGCAGCGTTTATCGGTACCTGGCTGTTCTCGATTACCGATCACTCCAGACAGGGTGCTGAAGAGCGGGCTAAATTCCGTGGTCAGTTTATTCGTTCACAAACGGGCGTAGGCATTTCGCAGGGCAAAGCGCACTAAACAAAAAATGCCGCCCAAATGGGCGGCATTCAGTTTGTGCGATGATGAATCCGACGCGCCATCAGGTGCATCGGGTTTCATCATTAAAAACGCAGTGACGCGCCCACATAGGGGCCATCGACCAGCACGTTGTCTTTGCGATCGCCTTTGTTGTTCAGCTCGATGTACTGATAACCCACACGCAGATTCAGCAGTGAAATCGGGGTGAAGCTCAGACCACCAGACGCTTCTTTGTAGCTGTCCAGACGATCGGAGAACGCTTCCGGCGCGTAGTAGTATTCGCCGTACAGGCCCCACATGCTGTTGAAGTTGTACTGTGCACCGGCACCTACAGCCACGGTGAAGCCATCACGACCATCTTCCGGATGGGTGAACAGTGCTTTGGCGGTAGGGGCAATGCGGAAGTCGCCAAAATCGATGTTGTAGCCCGCGCCCAGACCGTAGGTGCTGCCATCGTGATCGCTGCGCAGCCAGTTGCCTTTCAGGAACAGGCCAGGAGAGGTGGTGCCGAGGCCAAGGTTCAGGTTGGTGCTATGCTCACCCACGTCAACACTGCCCTCAATTGCCTGCGCGCCGCTGCTCAGCAGTGCCAGACCCAATACGCTTCCAGTAACAAGTTGCTTAAACATATGATTCCACTCCATGAAGGACAAATAAGTCGGCGCAAAGGGTAACAGCCTGGCAGCAGGAGACAACTTTATTTGGAAACCTTTACGTAAAAATCGATGACAGTGCGCAAAAAGCGACCATCAGGCCGCCCATAACAAGTGGCTCAACAGCGGTGCCAGAATCACCGTCACCACGCCTGACAGCATCATTACCAGGCTCGATACCACGCCCTCTTGCTGACCTAATTGATAAGCGCGAGCCGTTCCCGCACCGTGCGACGCAGCACCAAATCCGGCACCTTTTGCCACGCCCTGTTTGATGGCGATACGCAGAAACAGCACATCGCCTACTGCCATGCCAAACACCCCGGTGATCACCACAAACAGCGCCACCAAATCCGGCTGGCCGCCAATCGGCAGTGCAGCCGCCAGTGCAAATGGCGTAGTAATCGAGCGCACCGCGAGGCTGCGCTGGATGGTTTCCGGCAGCATCAGCAGTCGCGCCAGCCATACCGAACTGCACACCGCCACCAGCGTGGCGGTTAACACGCCGACACTCAGCGATAACCAGTGGCGCTTGATGATCTCCAGGTTTTCATACACTGGCACGGCAAACGCCAGCGTTGCCGGGCCCAGCAGCCAGATCAGCCAATGACTCTCGGCAATGTAATCCTTCCAGCTGACGTGCGTCAGCAGTAGCAGCGCCACCAGCACCACCGGCGTCATTACCAGCGGCATCAGCAGCAATGTCTGTTTGCGGCGATAGAGGCGCTTGTTGACGTAATAGACTAGCAGCGTCAGCGCCAGGCACAGCAGGCTAATGATGAAATCAGCCATGATGCGCCTGCTTACGCGCCGCACGCGCCAGTTCGAAGCGGTACAGACGATCCACCACCAGCGAGGTCGCCGCCAGTACCAACAAAGTGCTCACCGCAATCACCACACAGATACGCCAGCCTTCGCTGCGCAATAAATCGCTGTAATTGACCACCGCCACGACGGCAGGAATAAAGAACAGCAGCATTTCCGCCAGCAGCCAGTTGGCCCCGGCTTTCACCCAACGCAGCGGCACCACGCGTGTCATGATCAATAGCAACAGCAGTACCATTCCCACCACATTGGCAGGCAGCGGCAAATGCAGCCAGCTCACCAGTTTGTCGCTGGCCATAAACAGGCCGATATACAGCACCAACTGCAATGGCACAAAAACACGTTGCAGGATGTCCGTTCTGCGCGGACTCAATGCAAGCGCCATTTTCCTTCTCCCCAGAATTAAACGTTGGGCTTAGTATAAATCCGCGTCAAACTGTGAAAGAAATGAATTAAAATTATTCAAACTATGCCAAAAAGGAATGCTTGATGGACGTCCGCGCCCTACGCTATTTCACCGAGGTAGTACGCCAGCAAAGTTTCACCCGTGCCGCTGAGAAGCTGTTTGTCACGCAACCTACCATCAGCAAAATGCTGCGCCAGTTAGAGGAAGAACTCGGCTGCACGTTGCTGCTGCGTGAGGGCCGCAAGCTGCATCTCACCGACAGCGGTCAGGCGGTGTATCAACGCGGGCTGGCGATTCTGCAGGAGTTTCATCAACTGGAAGCGCAGATTGGCGATATCAATGAATTGAAAACCGGTGAACTGCGGCTGGGCATCCCGCCGATGGTCGGGATGCAGATCGCCGGTTCGATCTCCGCGTTTCGCCGCCGCTATCCGGGTGTGCAATTGAAGATTGTCGAATCCGGCGGCTTAACGGTGCAGCAGGCCGTGCTGAACGGCGGGCTGGATATCGCCCTCACTGCGCTGCCGGTCGATGCGGATTTGCCGCTCAATACGCTGGAACTGATGCGTCATCCTTTGTGCGTGCTGCTGCCGCGCAGCGCGCAGTGGCTCAATCGCAGCAGCCTGGGTCTCAAGGAACTGGCGGCTCATCCACTGCTGATCCTGAATGAAGAGTTCTCGCTTAATCGTCAGTTGATGAAGGCATTTCAGCGTCAGGGGCTGACGCCGGAGATTGCGGTGCGCAGCGCGCAGTGGGATTTCCT
>NZ_CAJCKS010000213.1:0-7201 GCF_903970985.1 Pantoea sp. ME81
CGGGCAGTATGCTGGTGGATCATGTACAACGTATCACGCATTGGCCAGAACAAGGCTGGTTAGCGGAGATCACCCACAGTGAGAAGTGCAGCGGAGGCGCTGCACTGAATGTGCTGTTCACCCTGGCGCGCATGCAGGTCAATTTGCCGCTGGCCGGTGTCGGCATGGTGGGCGGGGACAGTGACGGTGATTACATCGTGCAGTTGCTGGACGATCATCAGATTGATCGTCAGTTTGTACAACGCACGCGCAATGTCAGCACGGCGATGACACAAGTGATGACCACGCCCGATGGTCAACGCACGTTTTTCCATGCCCGCGGCGCCAATGCCGAACTGGATTTGCCCCATTTTGCTGAAGTTGTCACTTCACATCGTATATTTCATCTCGGCTATTTGTTGTTGCTGGATAGTCTCGACCAGCCTGATGAGATTTTTGGTACGCGCAGCGCGCATCTGCTGGCACAAATGCAGCAACGGGGTTACCTCACTTCGCTGGATTTGGTGTCGCGAACCGGGGAGTATCGCCCGTTGGTGGTGCCGGCGTTACGCTGGCTCGACTATCTGGTGATTAATGAACTGGAGGCGCAGTCACTCACTGGCGTGACGCTGCGCAGCGCTTCGGGGCTGGCAGCACCCAGCGCGTTTGCCGAGGCCGCCGCCTGGTTACTGGAACAGGGCGTGCGCCAACGCGTGGTGATCCATGCCCCTGAAGGTGCCTGGGGACAAGAGAGCAGGGGTGAAGCAGGGTGGCAGCCGGCGTGGTGCCTGAAACCAGAGGAGATTGTGGGCAGCGTTGGGGCGGGAGATGCGTTTTGTGCTGGGGTGTTATATGCCAGTCATGAAGGTTGGCCCCTGCTGGAGACATTGAAGCTGGCACATACCTGCGCTTGTTTCAATTTGCATGCAGCGAATGCGCTGGACGGCACGCGGCCATTGGCCGAGATGCAGCGCTGGATGAATCAGGCAATCTGTGTTTCACGCGCGGCTGAAGCCGGACGCAATACATCAGCGGAAAATACGTAACCGAGGCCACGGATGGTGCGGATAAGGCTGGGTTGGTGTGGATTGGCTTCGATTTTCCGCCGCAGTCGCATGATGAGCACGTCTATGGTGCGGTCGAACACCTCAAGACTCTCATTGTGAGTCAGTTCCAGCAGTTGATCGCGCGTCAGCACTTTGCGTGCGTGACCCACCAGGGCGCGCAACAGGGTATATTCGCCTTGAGTGAGGGCGACACTTTCGCGCTGAGGATTAAACAACTGACAACGCGCATCATCCAGCCGCCAGCCATTGAATTGCCATCCTTCATCCTGCTGTGCATCAGCTTGTGTCAAACGTCCACAGCGGCGCAGTGCTGCACGCGCGCGCGCGACAACCACCCGAGGATTAAAGGGTTTGGCGATGTAATCATCCGCACCCATCTCTAATCCCACCACCATATCTGCTTCCGACCCCATCCCGGTCAGCATGATAACCAACAGGTCCGGCCGCTGCCGCTGCATCTGTTGCAGCACCAGTAAGCCGTTGGTGTCCGGTAGCATCATGTCCAGCATCACCAGGGAGATCTCGGGATGCTGGCTGAGCAGCGCAAGGGCATCTTTGCCCTGATGGCAGCTGTAGACGGTAAACACATGTTCACTCAAAACATCGTGCAGCAATTCACACACGGCACGATCATCATCAACGACCAAAATCGCGGGCTTCATTGCGCTGTCTCTTATGTTGCGAAAGGGTTAAAAGCAGTGTAACCCGATGTTTTTGAGCTGCTGTCCTGTGCTGCAGAAACGTGAGCGCCATCGCTGATCAGTGTGCGAAAGCGTGCGTTGCCGCAATCTTTTTCCTCCAGAAGGCAGTAGAAGGGAAAACGATTGCGCAGCCATGGTGCAATGCACCATAATCGCGCCCTGATCGGGTTCAGAATTATCCTAACCGTAACCGCATTTTGAAACGTAAACGATTGCGTACGGTGATGGCATAGCTATTGCTATGTGGACAGGGGAAAGCGGAAGGTGTGTCTGCCTTGGGTCCAGCGTGTGTCGCTTTCATCAATACAATAATTAGTTTGTTAACCACATTGGCAAGAGAGAACGTGCACCCGTGCCGTCTCCGCTCATGAGAGATGATGATGTTAGAAAAACTCTTCAAACTTAAAGCGCACAACACCACCGTGCGCACCGAAATCATTGCGGGTATCACTACCTTCCTGGCCATGGCCTACATTCTGTTTGTTAACCCGAGCATTCTCGGTGCGACCGGCATGGATAAAGGTGCGGTCTTTGTGGCGACCTGCTTAGCGGCGGCAATTGGCTGTGTGCTGATGGGGCTGATCGCCAACTATCCCATCGCGCTGGCACCGGGCATGGGGCTCAATGCTTTCTTCACTTATACCGTTGTGCTGCACATGGGCTATACCTGGCAGATCGCACTCGGCGCGGTGTTCCTGTCAGCGGTGATCTTCTTTGCGCTGTCAATTTTCAAAATTCGTGAGTGGATTATTGCCAGTATTCCGCTGCCTCTGCGCGCGGGTATCGCTGCCGGTATCGGCTTGTTCCTGGCACTGATTGCGCTGGAAGGCGCGGGCATCGTGGTGGATAACCCGGCTACACTGGTTGGCCTGGGCGATCTGACCAAACCGGGTCCGCTGCTGGCACTGTTAGGCTTCTTCATCATTGTGGCATTGGAAGCGCGTCGCGTGACCGGCGCAGTGTTGATCGGCATCCTGGTCGTGACCTTTATCTCGATGGGCATTGGTCTGACGCCATTTGGTGGCGTGTTCTCAGCACCCCCTTCTATTGCACCCACCTTTATGCAACTGGATATCGCCGGTGCGTTTAACGTGGGTCTGGTGAGCGTTATCTTCGCCTTCCTGTTTGTGGATGTGTTCGATAACACCGGTACGCTGCTGGGCGTGACCAAGCGTGCGGGTCTGGCGGATGAGCAGGGCAATGTGCCGAAAATGGGCCGTGCGTTAATCGCTGACAGTGCGGCTGCGCTGTTTGGTTCACTGCTGGGTACCTCAACGACCACCAGCTATGTTGAATCGGCTGCGGGTGTCAGTGCTGGTGGTCGTACTGGTTTGACAGCGATTGTCGTCGCTGTGCTTTTCCTGCTGAGCCTGTTCTTCTCGCCGCTGGCGGGTAGCGTCCCGGTTTACGCCACCGCACCGGCATTACTGTTTGTGGCGGTGTTGATGGCCTCTGGTTTGGCCGAAATTGACTGGAAAGACATCACCACGGCTGCGCCAGTGACCGTCACCGCGCTGACCATGCCTTTGACTTACTCCATCGCCAACGGTATCGCCTTCGGTTTCATTACCTGGACCGTGGTAAAACTGCTGAGTGGTCGTACGAAAGAGATCAATGCTGCACTGGTGATTCTCTCGATTCTGTTCGTCATCAAACTGGGCTGGCTGAGCGCTTAAGTTTTGGTTTCCGGAAGCCCGCTCGGGCTTCCGTGTTTTCTGTTTCATCCCCAACAATATTTTATGTGCCATCTCTCGCAATCCCTCACTGTGACTGCTTTTGTTATTTCTCTGCCAGTTTTAGCCTGTGCGACGTATTGATGCCTGCCTGAACTTTTTTGCCGCGAATGGCGGGTTCGTGGAATGTTTAATCGGCTCGAATCTGTTTCACTACGCTGCAAGGTGAAGAGATAGCCGGGACTCTCTGGAGGTTTGTAATGGAATACGCCATGCGTACTGCCCCGTTTCTTCCACCACTTATCTATGTCGTCAGGAATATCGGAGATTCAAAAATGGAAGAGTTAACTCAACGAGTCGGGTTACTGGAAAAAACTACGCATCAAATTCAACAGGATGTTGCCGTCCTGACCGCGCGATCCGAGAATTTTGCGACTAAGGCCGATATCGGCACGCTGCGTACCGAATTGCTGGGAGAAATGGGAAAGTCGGAAAAGCGTACCGATGGTAAGTTCGAAAAGATGGCGCTGCACTTCGACGATAAACTGGGGACTATAGCGCTGAATTTCGACGATAAGTTGGGAAAAATGGCGCTGCACTTCGACCATAAACTGGGGACTATGGCGCTGAATTTCGACGATAAGTTGGGAAAAATGGCGCTTCACTTTGACGATAAACTGGAAAGGTTGGAAGTGCGCATCGACGACAAGTTGGACAAAATGGAACTGCGCATCGACGACAAGTTGGACAAAATGGAACTGCGCATCGACGACAAGCTAGACAAAATGGAACAACGCATCGATGTGAAGTTTGAACGCATGGATGAAAAATTTGAGAAGAAGTTTGTCAGGATCGATGAGAGGTTTGAAAAGCTCAATGTGAAATTTGAAAAGCTGAATGACCGACTCACCTGGTCCATTATGGTGCCCGCTATTCTGGCTGTGCTGGCCTGGTTTGTGAAAGACATATTGGTTAAAGTTTGAACTGAAATCCAATGTAACTCCGGTCCCATTGGGACCGGAGTTAAACCTTTACCTGAAAGGGGGTTCATTAAAGGTGCGCAACTTCCTTGAATGCAACTTATCGCCCTCAGCACGCAGCAGTTCTACCGCACAAATGCCAATCTGCAGATGCTCAGAAATCGCCCCCTCATAGAAACGATTCGCCTGGCCCGGCAATTTAATCTCGCCGTGCAGTGGCTTATCCGAGACGCACAGTAAGGTGCCGTAAGGTACACGGAAGCGATAGCCTTGCGCGGCAATCGTGGCACTCTCCATATCAACTGCCACCGCGCGACTCAGGTTAAAGCGCAGTGCAGAAGCGGAGTAACGCAACTCCCAGTTACGGTCATCTGTGGTCACTACCGTACCGGTGCGCAGACGCTGTTTCACCTCTTCTCCCGGCATGCCGCTCACGGCTTTGGTGGCGTCATATAGCGCGCGCTGCACTTCAGCAATGCTCGGAATAGGAATGTCCGGCGGCAGCACACTATCCAGTACATGATCGTCACGCAAATATGCATGCGCCAGCACGTAATCACCGATGGTCTGGCTTTCACGCAGGCCGCCGCAGTGACCAATCATCAGCCAGGCGTGGGGGCGAATCACTGCCAGATGGTCGCAGATGGTTTTGGCATTGGACGGACCCACACCAATGTTCACAAGGGTGATGCCACGGCGATTCGGTGATGTCAGGTGCCAGGCCGGCATCTGGTGCTTCTTCCAGGCCAGATCAGACATCATTGCCGTGGGATCCTGGGTGTCAGCGGTGATCACCACATCGCCAGCACAGGCAAGGCTGTCATAGGGTGTGGAAGGATCCTGAACCTGCTCAATCGCCCAACGCACAAACTCATCGACATAGCGCGTGTAGTTAGTAAAGAGCACAAACGGCTGAAAATGCTCGACGGCTGTGCCGGTGTAGTGGCGTAAACGCGCCAGTGAGAAATCAGTGCGCAGTGCATCGAAGTGTGACAGCGGGAAAATGGCATTAGCATGGAACAGGCCATCTGCGGTTTCATCGCCAATCTGCGACAGTTCGGTGGTAGGGAAATGGCGCGCAATGCTGGCGCTCATCGAGCGATCCAGTGTCAGGCCATCAATGACGTACGGGTACGGAATCTCCTGCTGTGAAGGCACCACTTCAACCAGGACGTCGTACTCTTTCTCCAGCATCTGTAATTGCTCACTCAGGTAGTGACGCAACAGTGCCGGGCGGGTAATGGTGGTGCTGTAACTGCCGGTGTGGGTAAAACGTCCCCATGCACGAGTGCGGTTTTGCTGTGGGCCTTCACCCAGCCAGGTGATGCGCAGTTCCGGATAAACAAACAGACCTTTCTGTCGCGCATCTTCATCCGGCAGCGTGCCGGTTGTCGTGAAATCGCGAATCGCGTTGCGCAGTGCTTCCACTGCGCTTTCATACAGGCGCTCCAGTTCATCCAGTGCCTGCTGGCTACTCAATCCGTTCCGTTGCGTATTCATAGATTCTCCTTCAGGAAACGTGGACCGATTTGACCAGAGCATAGCGGATAAACACCCCAGCACGATGAATAATCTGTGATCGACCGCATTCTGCACCATCACGGTGCTGGTATGCGGCTTAACTCTGGCTATGTTTATGATTAGCAGGGATGTCACCTCGCGCCTCGTCTACCCTGGCGCGATGCCACTGCAAAAAGCTGCCACCGACCGTCTTCTTTGGCGAGTTTCTTGCTTGATCCTAAATCGTGGCCCTATCGGCTGCATACAGTGCTGCAAAAGTTTCAGAAATTGATTTCTCCCAGGCCGTGGTATGGCTCCGTTCCTGACCCGTTGAGGATTGAAAGCATGTCTTTGAAATTCATGAAACACCCAGTGAAGGTGGTACTTGCAGGTTGTCTGAGCATGGCATTTTACGCTCAGGCGGATATCAAGATTGGTGTGGCAGGCCCGTTCTCTGGCCCAAATGCGACCTACGGGGCGCAATACTGGAAGGGTGCAAGTCAGGCTGCTGATGATATCAATGCCGCTGGCGGTATTAACGGCGAAAAAATTGTGCTGGTGCAGGGCGATGATGCCTGCGAACCCAAACAAGCAGTATCAGTAGCAAACCGACTCGTCGATCAGGACAAAGTGATGGCGGTGGTGGGCCACTTCTGTTCCTCCTCTACCATGCCCGCGTCAGAGGTGTATGACGAAGCTGGCGTGTTGGCGATCACCCCCGGATCCACCAACCCGCAAATCACCGAGCGCGGCATGAAAACCATGTTCCGCATGTGTGGCCGTGACGATCAGCAAGGCGCGATTGCGGCGGACTTCATTATCGACAAACTGAAAGCGAAAAAGGTGGCGGTAATTCATGACAAAGACACTTACGGTCAGGGGCTGGCCGATGCCACCAAAGCTGCGCTGGAAAAACGTGGCGTGAAAGAGGTGCTGTATGAAGGGCTTTCACGCGGTGAGAAAGACTTCAATGCGCTGGTCACCAAGATTGGCGCGGTGAAACCCGACGTGGTCTATTTCGGAGGTTGTCATCCAGAAGCCGGTCCGCTGGTGCGTCAAATGCGTGAGCAGGGTGTGAATGCCGCCTTCTTCTCCGGAGACTGCATCGTGACGGAAGAGATGGTGACAGCGGCAGGTGGCCCTCAATACACCAAAGGGGTTTACATGACCTTCGGTAATGACCCGCGCACCATTCCGGATGGCAAAGCGGTGATTGAGAAGTTCCGCGCCAGTGGCTTCGAACCGGAAGGTTACACCCTGTACGCTTACGCCTCTGTGCAGGCTATTGCGGCGGCTTACAA
>NZ_CAJCKS010000214.1:0-7108 GCF_903970985.1 Pantoea sp. ME81
CGCATTTGCTTCTGTTACGGCGATATTCGACCTGGTGCATGAAAGCGGTCACCGTGCCTTCCGGTGTGCGCCAGGTGGGGATTCCGGCCTGAGTGAAAGCACGACGAGCGGCTTGTGACGAGTATTCGCCACACCAGTTAGTGAGAAGTGTCACCTGTTTGCCACGCGGATGTTTTGCCACTGCCGCAATAATTTGCTCGGCCGTTTCGGTGGCGGGAGACACGGCGCTCGGGGCATGGATAATCATTAATGCATCGAGTTCATGGCTATCCAGTAGTTGTTCTATGCAGGCAACATAGCGCGCTGGGGTGGCATCGTCCTTGAGATCCAGCGGATTACCGCGCCCAACGCCCTCAGGCAACAACGTGGTCAAGGCTTGTAAAGTCTCATCACTCAGCGTAGCCAGTTTGCCATTACGCGCGTACAGCTCATCCAGTGCTAAGGCAGCGGGGGCTGCGCCATTGCTGATGATCATCAATCTATCCCCTCGCAATGGACGCATATGGCTCAGCGATTCCACCGCTGAAAACAGTTCATGCGTGTCCTGCACCCGCAGCAAACCGGCACGCTGAATCGCCGCATCCCATGCTGCATCCAGCCCGCTGAGTGTGCCAATCATCGCCTGTGCCTGATGGCTGCGACCGCTTTTGATCACCAGAATCGGTTTATTGCGTGAGGCGCTACGAGAGGCCGAAACAAAGCGGCGCGCATCACTGAGATGCTCCAGATAGAGCAGAATAGCGCTGGTTTTACCGTCACGCGCCAGGAAATCCAGCAAATCATCAACATCAATATCCAGACTGTCGCCCAAAGCGATAAACCAGGAGAAGCCGAGATTGCGCTGCTGAGCCCAATCAAGAATGGTGTTGGATACCGCAGCGGATTGAGAAATAAAGGCAATGCGTCCTTTTGCGATCGGCACCGGCGAGAAGCTGGCGTTTAATCCTTGCCACGGGGCCAGCAATCCCAGACTGTTCGGGCCGAGCAGGCGAATTTGCCACTGGCTGGCGCAGGCTTTCAACTCTTCAAGCTGACTGGCGGGCGAGGAGAGAATGATGCAGGCTTTGCAGCCTTTTTCACCCAGCTGCTGCAGCAGCTCCAGATTGCGTTTGGCATGAGTACAGATAATGGCGAGATCGGGTGCGAACGGCAGGCTGGCAATATCCGGCCAGGCCAGCACACCGCTCACGGCTTTATACTTCGGCGTGACCGGCAGCACCGGACCGCTAAATCCGCCAGCCAGCAAATTACGCATCATAAAGTAGCCGGCGCGCCCCGGTGTAACTGACGCACCAATCACCGCGATTGATTTAGGTCGTAACAGTGCTTCCAGTCCGCGTTGGCTCATCATCCGCTCCCGACATCAAGATTGGCATGATTGTAAACGCTTTTTACTCTGCTTGCCGACTCGCCGATCGCAGGCTGAGGATCTCTTTAAGGTTCCAGCGCTTTAAATGGCCGATGTACTGCATATTCTGCTCGCTATGCCACGCTGAGACATCTCCATCACGCAGATGCATGAGATCAGCCGGACTGACCCAGCTCGCTTGTCCCTGAAGTAGCTCGACGCCTGCATGGCGATATCCTGCGATGACGAATTCGGAGCAGAAGAAGCGATTGGCTTGAGGATCGTCAACGTCGGCGAGTTGCACGCGCGCTAATGCAGTGAGACAGGCACTGCGTAGATTTTCATGCATCAGCGGCAGCTCGCAGACGCGGCGCGAAACCATAAACGGCATGAACATCACGATACCTTTGAAATTGTATTTTTTGCCTTGTTGCTGGTGGGCAAATTCGCGCAACAGCGAGCTTTGGTCTTGAGTGAGGCTGGGCACGCGTAGCACCAACAAATTATTACTCTCCTCAATAGCCTGTTGCAGCGGAATGATTTTGACACCACTGCCCACGGCTTCCGCCACTTGCCGATCACCCAGGTAGATTGCGGCATGGCTGACACCGCTGAAGCTAATCAGGCGAATGCCCCAGGATTGCGGCGAGGTGGCGGAGGAGAGCAGCAAATCACCGGGCTGCAATTCAGCAACACTAATGATGCCACCTGGGCGTGTGCTAACGGATTGTAACTGCAGTGGGTAAGGGCGGTCAGTTTGCGGTGCCGTGCTGCAGCCCGCTATCAGCAGCACAACAAGCCACCAGACTTTCATAGCGCATCATCCTTATGTTGGGAGCCAACTCCATGGCGATGTGCGACTATAAATCAAACGGACGAGTTAAAAAATCAGGCGATCCTTACAGCATGCTTTCCTGGTAGTGCACAGGATGATGCGGCTTGCCTGCCAAATAAGCGTGGCGGAAATGCTCAAAATGCTGCTTTAACGCGCTTGCTGCCTCAACATCGCCAGCCTGTTCCAGCAGCGCGGCGGCCACTTCAGCGGTACAGTGCTGGCCCTCGCCGTGCGCTTCCCGCAGCGTGTAGCGCGACGGTGTGGAAACGTTGAGTGACATCACCGGGAACGCATCCAGCCAGGGGCTTTTGCGGAACATTTTGCGGGCTTCGGTCCAGGTGCCATCCAGCATAATAAATAGCGGTGGTTTGCCGGTGAGCGGAGGTGTGGTGAGGACTTCCCTGCCTGCATCGGCATACGAGCCCGGAAACACTACCAGTGGCTGATAATCGGTGGTTTGCACTGCTGCGAGCATCGCTTCATCAGGTTCGGTGCGTGACCAGCCAAACGCCAGCGTATCAGGCAGGATATCGGCAATCAGGCGTCCGGTATTGCTCGGCTTCATCGGCTCGGTATCGAACATCACCAGGCAAAAACGGCTGCGTGCTAGCTGCGGTTGCAGCGTGGCACACAGGCAATTTTTTTGCGGCAACAGACAACGCTGGCAACGCAACACGCGATTGCCACGGGCAAGAAACGGGCGCGTAGCGCGTGCTAAACGTTGCGCACGTAAGCGCAGAACGGCATTTTCAGACATAGAATCGCAGGCAGGAAAAAACGCCAGTTTAAATGAAGGCTAACGGCAAGGCCAGCACAGGGGCTGGCCTGAGGTGCTTAAAGTGATTCGTCGAGCCACTCATTAAACGGCGCTTTGGGCATTGCCCCGTTTAACATGTCGACCATCTCACCTTTTTTGAACACCATAATGGTCGGGATACTGCGGATGCGGAAGCGTGAGCTGAGTGCCGGTTCGGCTTCCGTGTTCACTTTCACAAAGCGCACTTTACCGCGGCGTTCGTCAGCGACATCCTTAAAAACAGGCGCGAAGTTCACGCACGGACCGCACCACGGCGCCCAAAAGTCGACCACCACGGGCAAATCGTCCTGCAAATATTTATCCAGCGTGGCTGCCGTGGCATTCACGACTTCACCATTGAACAGCTCGTCGCCACAGCGACCACACTTGGCGCCATCGGCAATACGTTCCTCGGGAACGCGGTTAGTTGCCTGACAGGAGGCACATACAGTATTCATCGTCACCTCAAACCGGACCTGTAAATGTTATGATTGCCGAACATTATGAAAAGGTTGAGTGCTATGCTCAATCTGGATTGCCCAATAGGTTCAATAGTTGATAGCTAAGCTCCAGCACATCAGGTAATCTTCGCGCTCTCAATGCAGGAGGAACAAATGAACGACGAATTTAAAGGCAAAAGCGGCAAGGTAAAAGTGATGTATGTACGTGATGAGGATGCAGGCCAAAAGCCAAATCCCCGTACCGGCAAAGGCGGCCGTCCTGCTGCGCGCCAGGAAGATAATCGTCGTTCTGGTCCTCGTACTGCACGTAATAATGAAGAAGGTGGTCGCAGCAGTGCAGGTGGACGCGGAACGCCCGCGCGTGATGCACGCAATGCTGAACGCGGTCGCAGCTTCGGTCGTCGCGATGATCGTGATGACAATCGCAGCTTTGGTGATTCACCGTGGCGCACCGTTTCACGCCCACCGGTAGCGGACGATAGCCAGATTGATGAGGCAGCGAGCAATAAGCCGGTGATCGATCCCGAGCAGATTCGCCGTCAGCGTCAGGAAGAGACGCGCGTTTACGGCGAAAATGCCTGCCAGGCGCTGTTTGCCAGCCGCCCAGAGAGCATTGTACGTGCCTGGTTTATCCAGAGCGTCACCCCGCGCTTCCGCGAAACGCTGCGTTGGTTAGCGGCCAACCGTAAAGCCTACCACGTGGTGGATGATGCCGAGCTGACTAAGGCTTCAGGCACCGAACACCACGGCGGCGTGTGCTTCATCATCAAGAAACGTATGGGCATGGAAGTCTCTGAGTGGCTGAAAAAAGCGGATACCAGGGATTGCGTGCTGGCGCTGGAAGATGTCAGCAACCCGCACAATCTCGGTGGCATCATGCGTAGCTGCGCACACTTCGGTGTGAAAGGTTTGCTGGTTAACGATGCTTCCCTGCTGGAATCAGGTGCGGCAGTACGTACTGCCGAAGGTGGCGCAGAACATGTGCAGGCGATCAGCGGTGAAAGTTTTGCCAGCGGTCTGGAAGCCTTCCGCAAAGCGGGTTACACCATCGTGACGACTTCAAGCCATGAAGGCACGCCGCTGGCGAAAGCTGAGCTGCCAGCCAAAATGGTGTTGGTACTGGGTCAGGAGCGTGAAGGTCTGTCCGACAGCGCTTTCCAGCAGGGCGATATCAGCCTGTCGATTGGCGGTACCGGCAACGTTGAGAGTCTTAACGTCTCCGTGGCGACTGGCATTCTGCTCGCCGAATGGTGGCGCCAGAACGCATAAATGAAAACGGGCCGAAAGGCCCGTTTTTGTTTCTACTGTTTAGTGCGCGCCACCACCACCGCCGCCCGCGCCAAATGGCGGACGTGCAAACCACACCAGAACCAGCAAGATCAAAAACACTCCCGCCGATGCCCAGAAGATCTCGTTCGCCGAGATAATCAGGCCCTGATTGGTAATTTGCTGTGCAATGTAGGCTGAAGCTTGCTGCTGCGTCATGCCCATGCTTTGCAGTTGGTCATACATCTGCTGCGAATTCGGGTTGAATGGATTCACCGATTCAGACAGATAGCTGTGGTGCATCGATTCGCGATCCGTCCACATGGTGGTGGTGATCGACGTACCGATTGAACCGGCCAGCGTACGCACAAAGTTCGACAGGCTCGATGCTGCTGCCATACGCTCTGGCGGCAACCCTGACAGCGTAATGGTGGTCAGTGGCATAAAGAAGCACGCCACGGCAAAGCCCTGAATAAACTGCGGCCATGCCGACGCACCAAAATCCATCCCCGGCTCAAACGTATACGCACGCCAGTAGAAGCACACCGCGTACATAATAAAGCTAAAGGTCACCAATCGCCGCATATCCAGCTTGTGGGCAAAGCGACCAATGATCGGCGACAGGATCACCGGAATGATGCCGACCGGCGCTGACGCCAAACCTGCCCAGGTGGCGGTGTAGCCGTATACCTCCTGCAGCAACTGGGGCAGCAACACGATCGAGCCGAAGTAAAGCATGTAAGCCAGGCTGATCGACAAACAGCCGATGGTGAAGTTGCGCTTTTTAAACAGCGACAAATCGACAATCGGATGGTCGTCCGTTAGCTCCCACACCAACAGCACTGCCAGCGCCACCACGGCGACTACCGTGAGTACGATGATTTCCGTGGAGCCAAACCAGTCGAGTTCTTTACCCCGGTCGAGCATCACCTGCAGCGAACCAATCCCCACGACCAACAGCACCAGACCGACGATATCAATCGGGCGGATCTCGGTTTTGGTTTCGCGTCCTCGCAGGGTTTGCAGAGTCAGCGCGACGACGACCACACCAATCGGGACGTTGATAAAGAAGATCCAACCCCAGTGGTAGTTATCACTGATCCAGCCGCCGAGAATCGGGCCGCAGATCGGAGCTACGATCACCGTCATCGCCCACAGCGAGAGCGCCACGCTGCGCTTGGCCGGCGGGTAGTTGTTCAGTAGCAAACTTTGCGACAGCGGAATCAATGGACCGGCAACCACACCCTGAATGATACGGAAGAAGATCAGCATCTCCAGACTTTCTGACATGCCGCAGGCCCATGAGGCCAGCACAAACAGAATGGTCGACCAGGTAAACAGCTTCACTTCACCGATACGTTTGGCTAACCAACCGGTAATCGGTATCGAGATGGCGTTTGCCACCCCGAATGAGGTAATCACCCAGGTGCCCTGTGAGTTCGAGGCACCAAGGTTACCGGCGATCGTTGGGATCGCCACGTTAGCAATGGTGGAGTCGAGAACCTGCATAAACGTCGCCAATGATAAGGCGATGGTCATCAGGACTAACGGCGCACCTTCAAGCGGTTTTTGTGCCATCACAGCCTCCCGCGGAATTAATCGGCGTTGGCACGGACGATATCAGTAATCAGCTTGTTAACCGGCGCGAGGTCGATTGCCAATGCGTTACTTTCATACGCCGCTTGTGGACGCACGCTACTGGCCAGTGTGGCCCCGTCTTTGTTCTGGGTATCCACTTTGACTAAGGTGGAGAGACCAATACGCAGCGGGTGTTCGGCCACCTGTTGCGGGTCCAGCTCAATACGCACCGGTAAACGCTGAACCACTTTGATCCAGTTACCTGTCGCATTCTGCGCCGGCAGCAGAGAGAAGGCGCTGCCGGTGCCCATATCCAGACCGACAACTTTGCCGTGATACTCCACGTCATCACCGTAAATATCGCTAATCACAGTAGCGGGCTGACCGATGCGCACACCGGAAAGCTGCGTTTCTTTGAAGTTGGCATCAATCCACAAATTCGTGGCAGGCACTACCGCCAGCAGCGGCGTGCTGGTGGAGATCTGCGAACCGACCTGAACACTACGACGCGAAATATAGCCATCCATTGGACTACGGATATCGGTACGCTGCAGCGCCAGCCAGGCATCACGCAGTTCAGCCGCGCTTTGTTTGACGGCGGGTTGCTGTTCCAGATCGGTGTTCAGGATCATCGCCTGGTTCGCGTTGTACTGCTGCACGGCGACATCAAGTTGCGCTTTCGCCGTGGCCACGGCATCACGTGAGTGCTGCAGTTCTTCACGACCAATCAGGTTTGATGCACCCAGCGGCTCACGACGTTTCAGATCGGCTTCAGCCTGATCCAGCGCGGTCTGTTGCAGCAGATCGGACAGGCACACCTCTGC
>NZ_CAJCKS010000215.1:0-7050 GCF_903970985.1 Pantoea sp. ME81
ATTGCAGCACTTCACCCTACCAGCGGGTTGTCATTTCCGCACCTCCTGGGACGAAAACGGCGACTCACTATTTATTCCGGATAACCCGCAGCAGCACTGCTCCACGGATGGCTGGCTTGAAGGCCCGAGTGAATTAACGCTAATGAGTGGTGACAAAACACGCTCGCTGGCGGTGAATTTCTATCAGGGCTATCCCATTGCCAACCTCAAGCTCAGCGGCCCGGCACTGGAGGTGGTGGCGGTGAACAAACAGCGCATGATCGTGACGCGTCCGGACGCCGAAGAGAGTTGGTTAGTGCTGCCGTTCGATAGCCAGCAACATGTGTGGCGCTTCACCGGCAATCTGCTGATTAAAATGGATAAGACAGCAGGTCAAGACAGTGACACGGTGAAGAGTCGGGTTGAAACCTTACGCGGCGTTTGGTCGTCGCAGTTTATGCCACAGCAAAAAGTGACTGTGTTACTGATTGACACCCTGCATGCGGATCTTGCCGATCCGGCGATTGGTGCCTGGCGTAACATTAATTAATTAGCGGTCGTCGCCTGACGTCAACAGACTGGCAGGCGCTACAGGACGTGTTCAGAGAGTTCACTATGTCGGCAAACGAAAACCACACACCGAATGCCCTGCCTGCGGGTTACCGGTTTAATGAATTTGAAATCAAGGAAGTGATTGGCGGCGGCGGCTTTGGCATCGTTTACCGTGCCTGGGACCATCAACTGGAACGCACCATCGCCATCAAAGAGTACATGCCGGTTTCACTGGCGGTGCGTGCCGCTGACCTGTCGCTGGAGTTGCGTGGCGAGCGCTTCCAGAAACTGTTCAACGCCGGACGTAACAGCTTCATTCAGGAAGCCCGTTTGCTCGCACGTTTTAATCATCCCGGCCTGCTGCACGTGTTGCGCTTCTGGGAAGAGAATGGCACCGCCTACATGGGCACGCTCTACTACAGCGGGATGACATTAAAAGAGTGGCAGGTCACCAGCCCGGACAGTATCGATGAGTCCTGGATTCGTCGGCTGTTACCGCCGCTGTTTGGCGCAATTAATACCATCCATACCGCCGGTTATCTGCACCGTGATATTTCGCTGGATAACATCCAAATCCAGGAAAATCAGCTGCCGGTGTTACTCGATTTTGGCTCAGCGCGGAAGGAGATCGGCAATCTCTCCGATGAAACCGAGATCATGCTGAAGCCTGGCTTTGCCCCGATTGAGCAATACAGCGAAGAGGGTGAAGTTGAGCAAGGTCCGTGGACCGATATCTATGCGCTTGGCGCGGTGCTGCACAATCTGATTACCGGCCATGCGCCTCCGGTTAGCGTGGTGCGCTGCATCGAGGATAACTATCAGCCACTGGTTGAACGCAAGCCAGCAGGCTATTCCCTGCCGCTACTGCATGCCATCGACTGTGCGCTGGCAATGAAACCCGGCGATCGCCCACAAAGCATTGATGCGTTTGCCAGCCTGATTGATTTGCCGGTGAGCGATGTTGAAGCACTGGTCACCACCTTCCCGGTGGCGGTTGAAGCTCCAGCTCCAGCTCCAGCTCCAGCGCCTGAGCCCGTCGCCGCTCCGGTGCCTGAACCACAGGTAATGGCGGTGAATCATGCAGCGGCGGCGATTGAACCTGTCACGACACGCAACGTGCGTCGCCTTTCGCCTGGTCTGGTCGCCGCCGCTGCCATTGCCATTCTGGCCGTGGTGGTGGTGGTGTGGAAAACGAATCGCCACAGTGAAACCGCTTCGATCGCCGCTACACCTTCTGCGTCAGCGCCGGTGGCGAGTCAGAGTGCAGCAGCCAGCGCGTCAGGTATGGCAACCGTCTATCTGCGCTTGCAGGAGGGAGAGAAAGTGCTGCTTAACGGCGAAGCGAAGGACGTGAAACCCACCAGCAGCGGCTTTGCTTCACTCAATCTGGCGGCGGGGAGTTATCGAATTGAAGTGCAAAATGGCAGCCAGGTAATGAGCCAATCACTGACCATTGACAAACCCGGAACCTGGCTGATTAATCCGGTTAAACAGTAGTTAACGCGCTGCAGACTGCTGCAGCGCCCTCACCTCAGCGGCCAGACGCGTCAACGCATCTTCCTGCATGCCGCGTTTACCCAACTCCTGTTCGAGGGAGTAGAGATACTGAGCATTGGTGCCCAATGGTCCGCTGGCCTGGGCAATCAACGGTGCGATGGTGCTGCGACAGGAGTCTGCTTCATACAGCGGGTGACGCGGATCCATGATAAATACCAACGCCGTCACTTTGCGAGCATCTTCCAGTTCCAGTTCGCACCAGGTTGGCAGATAACAGCCGGTGATCATCTCGCGCTTCCACAGCAGCTCCAGCTCGTCATGCAGCCGCACTTCGGGTAAACGGAAAGCCAGACCGCTGGTTGAACCGCCTTCTTTTAGCGCCAGCATACGACCGGGCGTCGATACCGTTCCTCTGCCGGCGGTCAGACGCAGACAGAAAGCACGATGCCAGCCTTCGAGTCGTCCGGAAGCTACTTCTTCCGCCTCAAAAACCGGGTTCCACATCAGGGAGCCATAGCCAAAAATCCACACCGGGCTTTGGTCAGGGCGACAAGCCAGTGTGGCCGCGAGTGACGCGGCACGCTTTTCACAGCTCCACAGCAGCGCTTCGTCGATATCGCCAAATGATGTTTTACAATCCGCTTTTAAAAGAAATTCCCGGGTTAACAATGCGACCTCCTCTACTGCGCTGACATCCTGTCGGTTCGGCTCCTCAAAGATGATGTCTTACAGGCAACACGCGTTGCGTCGACTTAAGAGAAGACATTAATGCATTTTTAACAAAAGTTTCAAGATTGACCCCGATCACAAAGGGGAAATTCTTTGTAAATAGCATCGGCTGCCTGGCAGATAACTTGAACAGAGTGATGACGAAGAAAGCAATGAAATGGCAAACATATACTTTAGTTACACAAGGATTTTTAAATCCATAAAACTCCGATAAACCGCATTGAAATAAGATTAAAACAGGTATTATTTTATCTTAAAATTACTTTTATCGATTCATAACAAAATGAATAGTCTATGTTATTAGTAGATAATTACTTCTTTTGCTGGATTAGAATCAAAAACCTGAATAAGTAAAGTCGCGTAAAAAGCCTGAAACACAACTGTTGAAAAGTTACACTGCGCTGCGTCAGAAAAGTCATTATATTTATCAGGCACTGATCGCCTGTTTTGTTCTTTTTGCCGGAGAGGATGGTGAATGGCTACACATGAGAAAACCCGACATACCGAGTACTCACTGATTTTCCCGATTGTCGCGCTGACGGTGCTGAGCTTCTTTGGCGGTCAGACGGCATTATTGCCGATTATCGGCATCAACCTGCTGGCGCTGGTCGCCATCCTTTGTAGTGCTTTCAGCGTGGTGCGTCATGCTGACGTGCTGGCACACCGCCTGGGTGAACCCTATGGCTCGCTGATTTTGAGCCTGTCTGTGGTGATTCTGGAGGTCAGTTTGATCTCCGCCTTAATGGCCACCGGCGATGCTGCACCTGCGCTAATGCGTGACACGCTCTACTCCATCATCATGATTGTCACCGGCGGCCTGGTGGGTTTTGCGCTGCTGCTCGGCGGACGCAAATTCGCCACCCAATATGTCAATCTGGCGGGCGTAAAGCAGTACATGATTGCCATCTTTCCGCTGGCGATTCTGGTGCTGGTGTTTCCGAATGCGCTGCCAGGCGGTAACTTCACCACGGCTCAGGCGTTGATCATTGCCGCGATCTCCGCTGCCATGTACGGCGTGTTCCTGCTGATTCAGACCAAAACGCATCAGAGCCTGTTTGTTTATGAGCATGAGGATGACGGTGACGATGGCGATCCGCATCATGGTAAGCCTTCTGCGCATAGCTCGCTGTGGCATACGGTATGGTTGATCATTCATCTAATCGCGGTGATCAGCGTGACCAAGATGAACGCCAACACGCTGGAGCATCTGCTGACGGAACTCAATGCACCTGAGCAGTTCACCGGCTTCCTGGTGGCGTTGCTGATTCTGTCGCCGGAAGGGTTAGGGGCAATCAAAGCGGTGTTAATGAACCAGGTACAGCGTGCGATGAACCTGTTCTTTGGTTCGGTATTAGCCACCATCTCTCTGACGGTGCCGGCGGTCAGCATCATCGCTACCCTGACCGGTCAGCAGCTGATATTTGGTCTTGAACCACCACATATGGTGATCATGAGTGCCGCGCTGATTCTGTGCCATATTTCGTTCTCAACCGGGCGTACCAATGTGCTGAACGGCGCCGCGCATCTGGCACTGTTTGCCGGCTATTTACTGACAATTATGCTGTAGCGTCTGACGCTCAGATTCAAAGCAAAAAAAAGGCGCCCATCGGCGCCTTTCTTACTTCTGGATAGCGCAATTAGTTGCTGGTATCCAGTTCCGGGAAACTCTTGACCAGATCATCAATCGCTTTCATCTGCACCAGGAATGGCTCCAGCTTATCCAGCGGCAGCGCGGATGGGCCGTCGCATTTCGCGCTGTTCGGCTCAGGGTGCGCTTCAATAAACAGACCAGCGATACCCACCGCCATACCCGCGCGAGCCAGTTCAGCTACCTGCGCGCGACGTCCACCTGAAGCCGCGCCGAACGGATCGCGCGTCTGCAGTGCATGGGTCACGTCGAAGATCACCGGGCTGTTGTTGGTGACCTTCTTCATCACGTTGAAGCCCAGCATATCGACAACCAGGTTGTCGTAACCGAAATTGCTGCCACGGTCGCACAGGATTACTTTGTCGTTACCGCCTTCCGCGAATTTATCGACAATGTTACCCATCTGGCCAGGGCTAACGAACTGCGGTTTCTTAACGTTGATGACTGCACCGGTTTTCGCCATCGCTTCCACCAGATCGGTCTGACGCGCCAGGAACGCAGGCAGCTGAATCACATCAACGACATCCGCCACCGGCTGCGCCTGTGAAGCTTCATGCACATCAGTGATGATTTTCACGCCGAACGCCTGTTTCAGCTCCTGGAAAATCTTCATGCCCTCTTCCAGACCGGGACCACGGTAGGATTTGATGGAAGAGCGGTTAGCTTTGTCAAAAGAGGCTTTGAACACGTAAGGGATACCGAGTTTGTCGGTCACTTTTACATAGTGTTCGCAAATACGCATGGCGAGGTCGCGCGATTCCAGCACGTTCATGCCACCAAAGAGAACAAATGGCAGATCGTTTGCGACCTTGATATCGCCGATATTTACTACTTTCTGAGTCATGCCCTTTCCTTATTGTCGAGATGACGCTTAGTGCAGCGTCACCTGTTTCTGTTCAATTGCGTGAATCTGCACTTTAATCATTTCGCTGACCGGATCTTCTGGACACTGTTCAACGAAGTAGGTCAAATCGGTCAGTGCGATATGTTCACACTCAAGCTGAGCGTAGATTAACCCCCGATCGCGGATTTCATACGGGTCATCGGGATCAATCTGCAGCAGTACCTGGCTGACGTTTAACGCCAGTTCCATCTGCTTCTCTTCCATCAGTGCCGCTTTCAACGTATCCAGCATTTTACGCATCACGTTGATGGTTTTGGCTTCATCCAGATCATCATTGTAGAGCTTCGCAGTCGGGCTGATATTGCCCTTCAGCCACACTTCCAGCGTATGTGTATCCAGCGTTTCGCCGTTGAAAGGGTTGATCAACCACATTTCACCGTCCAGCCAGTCAGCACGCAGAATCAACTGGGTGGGGAAAATCACCGGGATCAGCGGCAGCTCCAGCTCGTCGGCAATGTGTAACAGTATCACCCCCAGCGATACGGCGGTGCCCTGTCGGCTCTTCAGCACTTTATCGATCCACAGCGCATCGGACAAATTGTAGACGCCGCTGGCGCCACCAAAGCCCCACTGGCGATAAAACAATTCAAGCAGCTTGCCCAGTTGCAAGTCGGCATCCTGTTCGCTACTGACGTATTCCCGTGCTTCTTCAACTAATGCCGCCAGCTGTTGCTGAACGGATGGCGCAGAAAAATCATTGCGTATGGCGCAGGTTGCGCCAATCACCGCTTCACTCAACGGTGTTTCACTGTAATCAACTAGCTCTGGCGAGGTCATACTATCCCCAATAACGGCATTTTGGTCATCGCCAGCTTAATCACAAACAGCAGTGCTACGATTGCAATCAGACAAGCGATCCAACGTGTCCCCATCTTGCGTGGGCGACGGCTCAATGCCACGGAACCCAAGGCGATGTAGATAATAACCCCTAACAGCTTTTCCGTCAGCCAGCTTCCTTGCGGTGAGAACGGATAAAAGTGTGTGATCACCACCAGCCACACGCCACTGAGCAGCAAAAAGGTGTCATTAATATGCGGCGCAATGCGCACCCAGCGACGCTGTAGCATCGCTGAACCGGTGGTTAACCAGTAAAAACGCAGCAGAAACAAGCTGATCGTCAACGCTACCGTCAGCAGGTGGAAATGTTTAACCAGCGGATACCAGCTTGCCATGGTGCTTCCTTAAATCAAAAAAATTGCCCAAGTGTGACGCGCGGATTGCCGCCATAATCGTTAATGCTGCTGACCTGCTGATAGCCGTGCTGCGTCATGATGGCGCGCACAGCTTCATCTTGTTGCCAGCCGTGCTCCAGCAACAGCCAGCCGCCAGGCTGCAACCACTGTGGGGCACGGCGAATAATCAAACGTAAATCGGCCAGCCCGGCTTCATCGGCCACCAGTGCGCTAAGCGGTTCAAAGCGCACATCTCCCTGCTGCAGATGTTCATCGGCGGCATCGATATAAGGCGGGTTACTAACGATGAGATCGAAACGCTGGGCGGGAATGTCATCGAACCAGTGGCTGAGCTGGAAACGCGCATTGCTGATGTGCAACCGCTGAGCATTCTCATCAGCCAGCGCCACAGCTGCTGGGATACGGTCGCAGCCCAACACCTGGCAGTCAGGACGCTCACTCGCCAGCGCTAACGCGATAGCTCCGGTGCCAGTGCCAAGATCGAGTAAGGAGGAGGCGGTTGCAGGTATGCGTAAGAGCGCCTGTTCCACCAGCACTTCGGTGTCCGG
>NZ_CAJCKS010000216.1:0-7021 GCF_903970985.1 Pantoea sp. ME81
GACGAATTTTCCCCAGCGCATCTGCGGCCAGATAAATGGCATTGATACCCAGTTCTGGCATTGCGCCGTGTGCCGTTTTACCGTGGGTTTCACAGCGCAACCACAGTGCACCTTTATGGCCAATGTATCGGTGGTGGTGTAGAGGTAGCCGCCATCCTTTTTCTGGATGATCACGCCCATCGCTTCGCCTTCCTTGTTTTTGAACTCATCAAGGAACACCACGGTTGCGCCTTCGCTGGTTACGGCCAGCCCTTTTTCACGCAAATCGCTGACGATGCCAGGCAACATATCGTTGTACAGGCTTTCACCCATCACATCTTTACGCGTCAGCGTCACGTTCAGGCGGTCATAGACTTCCTGATTCTGGCTCATGGTGATATCCACCAGTTTTTTCCACATAGCACGGCAATATTCGTCGCCGCCTTGCAGTTTCACCACATAACCACGGGCGCGTTCGGCGAAGGCTTCGTCCGCATCATAGGTGACCTTGGCTTCCCGGTAGAACTCTTCCAGATCCGCCAGCGCGATATCTTCGTGGTGCTCATTCTGTTGCTTTTCCAGATAGGCAATCAGCATACCGAACTGAGTACCCCAATCGCCGACGTGGTTGGCGCGGATCACGTTGTGGCCGAGAAATTCCAGCGTACGTACCGCAGCGTCACCGATGATGGTGGAACGGACGTGACCGACGTGCATCTGCTTGGCGACGTTGGGTGCCGAGTAGTCAATGACAACGGTTTGTGGCTTGAGGCTGCTGACGCCAAGGCGCGGCAATTGCAGAGCCTGCGCGGCCTGGGTAGCCAACCAGTTGCGATCGAGGAAGATATTAATGAAGCCGGGGCCGGCGATTTCGACTTTGCTGGCGATGCCGGCGAGATCCAGATGCTGAATCACCTGTTCAGCCAGCTGGCGCGGAGCCTGACCGAGCTTTTTCGCCACAGCCATGATACCGTTCGCCTGATAATCGCCGAACTGCACTTTAGCCGACTGACGAACCTGAGGTTCACAATCTGCTGGCGCACCCGCCGCTACCATTGCCTGACCGACTTTATCGGATAGAAGAGCCTGAATATTCACCGCGTTACCTTCATATGCTGAAAAGGCCCGCCAGTGGCGGCGAGCCGATGCCTTCATCCCGCAACAGCGCGGCGGGACGGAAAAATAAGAGGGGAAGTATACGTGAAATGTTAAAGTGCGTCAGCTTTTAGCATGCGCAATGGCGGGTAACAGCAACCCGCGCGCCGATTAACGGCGACGCGGGTGACGACGAGGATTTTTAACGCTTTTGTCTTCACGCACCTTCCAGTGGCGGGAAATTGCAAATCCCATCAATGCAATCAGGACCGCGACAACAATGAGCATAGACATAGAGCCATTCCTTGTAGTTGTGAAACACAAATTTATAAGAAAGGGTATCAAGCTGCAATTGTTTGCAACTGAAATAAGACTTATCTCATTGTGTTAATTATCGTTAATATTAACAGTGATTTAAGGTGTTTTCATAAAGTAACCGCTGGACCTATTTAGGCGAATAATCCTAAAGAGAGGGCCTATTTATGCGGTTTCAGGTCTTTTCCATGATGAAATCGGAGGAATCCGACGACTTTGTCAAGCGGATTCTGAAGCGCTGCTGTTTTTAAATTGATTAAAATAATTGAACTGATATTGATGTGTCTGGAGTGTTGAAATGAATTTTCCTGCGGAACTGAGTGATTTAGAACAAGACCTGGCTCGATTTGAGCACTCCTTGCAGCAATTTGCTGAAAGATTAGGGCTGCGGTTATCAGAACATGAGGCCGATCACCTGGCGGTGCGCTGCCATCAGTTCGCCACGGCGGAGCGCTGGAAGGCGGGATTGCAGCAGATGGGCAGTCAGTTTTCCGAAGCAATGATCAACGGACGCCCGATCTGCTTGTTCAAATTGCATCAGCCGTTAACGATCGCTGGATGGCAGGTCGATGTGATTGAGTTACCCTGGCCGGGTGAGAAATTGTATCGCCATGAAGGCTGGGAACATGTGGAAATCGTGTTGCGCGGTGAGCCCGAAACATTGGGTGTGCGCGCGATGGCATTGCTCTCCGATCATGCACTGACGCAACCCGGCATTTCGTTCAAAACCAGCGCGCCAAAAGGTGAGCATGAGCGTTTGCCCAACCCGACACTGGCGGTGACGGACGGGCAAACCACCATCAAGTTTCATCCCTGGCGACTGGAAGAAATTGTCGCCAGCGAACAAGGCTAACGCCGTGCCATGACTGCGCTATGCAATCGGCTCACCGCCTGTTCCAGTAAGACGCGCGTACAGCCGAAGTTAAAGCGCACGAAGTTGTCATCACCAAAATCGCGGCCGGGTGAAAAACCGAGGCCGTGTTTTTCAAAATAGAGCGCGGGGCTGGCCACATCCAGCTGGCTGGCATCAATCCAGCCAAGATAGGTCGCTTCGGGCGAATTCATGTGCAGTTCGGGGAGTGCATTCACCTGCGCCACCAGCCAGTCGCGATTCGCCCGCAGGTATTGGATTTGCGCCTCCAGCCATGCATCACCTTCACGCCAGGCTGCTTCAGCTGCCACCAGTGCGAGAATATCGACTCCTGGCACAATACCTTCGCGTACCTGTTTAAACCGTTTGCGTAATTCAGGGTTGGGGATAATCGCCATCGATGCACCGAGACCAGCGATGTTGAAGGTTTTCGAGGGCGATATCAGCGTAATGCTGCGCTGTGCGGCATCATCACTCAATGCTGCAAAAGGAATATGGCGGCAATCGGGCGACAAAATCAAATCACAGTGAATTTCATCAGAACAAACGATTAAATCGTGTTGCTGAGCAAACGCCAGTTGCGCCTCCAGTTCCTCGCGACGATACACGGTGCCGCCGGGGTTTTGCGGGTTGCACAGCATCAGCAGGTGTTCATTGCCCTGCATCGCAGCCGTATCGAGATCGACGACCCAGCGGCCATGCTGTAAATGCAGCGGCAAGTTGATCTGTTCACGCTCGGCGAGTTTTGAGGCCGCGCGGAACGGTGGATAAATCGGCGTTGGCGCGACTGTGCGTTGCCCAGCCTCGGTAAACGCGCGGACCGAAAGGTTAAGACCACTGACGACGCCAGGCAGCATAACGATCCATTCCGGCTGAATATGCCAGTTGTAGCGCTGCGCCAGGCGGGAAACAGTGATATCAATCAATCCTGTGGGTGTGCCACCATAGCCAAAAACACCGTGATCGGCGCGTTTTTTAATGGCCTCAATAATGCAGGGCGGCGAGCGAAAATCAGTGTCTGCAACCCATAAAGGCAGCACATCACGATCGCCATATTTGTGCCACTTCAAACTATCGCTGTGACGACGGTCTATCCATTGATCAAAATCGAATGCCATAGTGAGGTTTCCACGTAAACTGTCCAATTAAGCAGACTAACTTAAGCCATCCTCTCGAGCCAGAAGTCATGAAAAGGAGCAAGCTATGACGAAACTGGAAATTTGTTGCTACGGCATCGACTGTGCAATGACTGCACAGCAGTCCGGTGCCGATCGCGTGGAACTGTGCAGTGCCCCACGCGAAGGCGGGTTGACGCCGTCAGCTGGCGTGCTGGAAGCCGCACAACGTGAACTGTCCATACCGGTTCACCCGATTGTTCGCCCGCGTGGCGGCGATTTTTGTTACACCGCACAGGAATTTGAGGTGATGAAATCCGATGTTGCACTGATGCGTGAACTCGGTTTCCCTGGCGTGGTGATCGGCATGCTGGATGAAGATGCCCATGTTGATATTGTGCGCATGCGGCAGATCATGGCGCTCAGTGATGGCATGGCGGTGACCTTCCACCGCGCTTTTGATTTGTGCCACAGCCCCAAACGTTCGCTGGACGTACTGACGGATTTAGGCGTTGCGCGTATTTTGACTTCCGGCCAGCAGCAGAGCGCGGAAACTGGAATTGCATTGTTGCGGGAACTAAATGAACTGAGCACGGGTCCAATTATCATGGCCGGTGCAGGTGTTCGTTTGAGCAATTTGCAGAAATTTATCGATAGTGGTCTGCAGGAAGTTCACAGCTCCGCCAGCCGACTGGTTGCTTCGCCGATGCGCTACCGTAAAGCCGGTGTCTCCATGTGCTCCGAAGCAGAAGTCGACGAATTCAGCCGAACTTGTGTCGACGGCGATGTGGTCGAAGCGATGAAAAGCATGCTGGAAATGACCGCAGTTCGTGTCGCCTGAGTTCGCACCCCTTTTGCCGCGCAGCACGCCAAAACTCTGACGTGATGTTTGCAAGTACCAAACCCCAGTGAGTTTTGCTGGGGTTCTTTTTGTCTGCTGTACAGCCGTTGATAGCGCATTGTTAAAAAAGATGCTTTGATTACTTTATGGCTTAGCGCGGATAACATTCATGAAATCCTACTCTTGTGCTGTTTTAGTGCTGTTGTTTCCCTTGTCTGGTTCAGCGCTGGCGGTGAGCACTGCCTGTCCGCCTCTGAGCAAAAATATTACCAGCAGCAACAACTGGATCATGCTGGGTGGTGATGCCAAAGGCGCGGTACGTCAGGTCGTAGCCGGTGAGTTTGGTAAAGATGTCGATTCGCAAAAACGCGTGCTGGGGCAGTTCGATCAGTGCGGGGATTTGATGGTTGCCGACATTACGTATGACAAGAACGAAGGCAACGTGGTGCTGACCATGGAACAGCACATCGCCCGCGTGCAGCGAGGTTGGGTGGCGGAGTATGCCTACCTGGTCAAAGTGGTAAAAGCGGGCAAAGAGGAAGTGGTGGATAACCGTCAGGGCACCATCAGCTGGCAAATGGGTCAGCATGGCAACATCATCAGTTCTTCCGACAAATTTACCAGCATGGGCAAGGATGGCTTCACCGATACCACTTACCGCTATGACAAACATTTTCGTCTGGAGAAAAGCGTCGCGCGCGGCAGTGATGTGATGACCAACGGAGAGAGCACCTGGCGCTGGAATCCACAAGGGCTGGTCACCTCATCGTCCAGTGCACGCGGTAAAGACACCTACAGTTATGATAAGCAGTGGCGAGAGCTGCGGCTTAATGGCTTCGCTACCACGCCTGTCAGTACCTTAAGTTCAGTTGACGAGTGTCAGTTATGGGATGAGGTGGGCAACTGTACGCTAAGTTATCTGCATGAAACCGAGGTGTTTGCTAAAGGCACCATCGAGCGCCACCTGAGTTCTGCGTACAAATATCAGTACTGGGATCGCCCGCCAGCCGTAGCGGATGACGGGGAGTAAACGCGGTTGGTCCGGGCGCACCGTGGTGCGCCCAACCTCTTTTACTGCACGGTTTTACTGAAGGCATCCACTGCGACAATCGCGTTGGCAATATCCTCTGGCGACAAGTTCGGGTTGAGGTTCTTCAATGTATCCCCCTCGCTGTTCGCCAGCGCCCCGACGCGCAGCAGATTCTCCCAGGATTCATTCTCCAGATGCAGCTCTTTCAACGTGGTCGGCATCTTGATGGAACGGTAGAAGCGGATATAGCGCGCAATCTCCTCATCCGGACGCTGCTCCAGCACCATTTGCGTCAGCGTGCCGTAAGCGACTTTCTCGCCGTGCGTCAGATGATGGATATCGCCATCAATCGCGGTAAAGCCATTATGAATGGCGTGCGCACCCGCCAATCCGGCATTCTCGAATCCGAGTCCTGAAAGCAGGGTATTGGCTTCCACCACGGCTTCGACGGCAGGCGTCACGCGCTTCTCACTCACCGCGGTGTAAGCACTGTAGCCCCATGTCAGGAGCGTCTCTTCACAAGCACGCGCAATGGCGGTGCCTGCAATGGTCGGATCGCCGTTGACCATCGATTTGGCGTGCGAGCGCAGCACGGCCTGTGCTTCAACCCAGGTGGCCAGACCATCGGCAATGCCGGAGGCGAACAAGCGGGCTGGTGCACCGGCACAAACCGCGGTATCCACTAGCACCAGATCCGGGTTTTTGCTGTAGAAGCGATAGCTCTCAAATACGCCGCTGTCTGAATAAATCACGGATAGCGCGCTGCAGGGCGCATCCGTCGAGGCCACGGTCGGTACTATGGCGACCGGCTGCTTAAGCTCATCCGCAATCGCTTTTACGGTATCCAGCGTTTTACCGCCGCCAAGGCCCACCACCACATTGCTGCCTTGTGATTTCGCCAGCTGCGTTAAACGATTGATCTCGTTGCTGGAGGCTTCACCGTTAAACTGCTGCCAGCTGAACTCAATGCCTGCCGCTTTTAACGTTTTCTGTGTGCGTTCACCAATCAGTTTCCAGACGATGTCATCGGCGACCAAAAATGCATGCTGGCCCAGCTCGGCCACATAGGTCCCCAATTCATCCAGCACACCTGCACCCTGAACATACTTACGCGGAGAAGAAAAAATGAATTTACTCATAGCGACAACTCCTTGATGTGAGAAAAGCCGTTGCCGATAAAGTGACACAGATAAATGACGGAGATTTAACCATTACTGGCAAGTTGAGAATTATTATCAATTACTGACGGAAGGTAACTATCGTCAAGATGTTGCGGCAAGGTTAAGATAGCGGCGAACTGACAGGGAGCTCGCCATGACACTGATATTTTCATTTCTTTTTGCCATTACTATTTTGACGTTAACGCCAGGCTTTGATACCGCGCTGGTGCTGCGTTCCGCAGCCGCGCAAGGCTGGAAACGGGCATCAGCCACCGCATTGGGCGTCACCATGGGCTGTCTGGTGTGGGGCGTTGCGGTGGGACTGGGTCTCGGCGCGCTGCTGCTGGCTTCCGAAATGGCGTATAACCTGTTGAAGTGGGTCGGCGCCGCCTATCTGTTATACCTCGGCGTCAAACTGCTGCTGAATCCCCGCACTCAGGCGGAAGAGAGCCAAAGCGTGCAAGGTAAAGAGCAGAGCTATTTCGCCTGCTTCTCGCGAGGATTATTCGGCAATCTGTTAAATCCGAAAGTCGGTGTGTTTTATGTCACTTTCCTGCCACAGTTTATTCCGGCCGGTGCGTCAGTGGCGCTATGGTGCACCCTGATGGCGTTAAC
>NZ_CAJCKS010000217.1:0-7002 GCF_903970985.1 Pantoea sp. ME81
CTATAACGATGCGCACAGTGGCAGCACCCTGACCCGCTTCAGCCTGTCACCTCTGGTGCAGCAGGTGGGCGAATACCCTTATCCGGTCGCTCGCGCCGAGTTACAGGCGATGCTGATCGATACCTATGGTCGCTCACGCATTCAGTTCGGTAAACGCGTGACCCACGTCGAGCAAAGCACCACCGGCGTCACCGCCTGGTTTGATGATGGTAGTCAGGCTGAAGGCGATTTCCTTGTCGCCGCTGACGGTACGCATTCCGTGGTCCGCCACTATGTGTTGGGAGAACATGTAGAACGACGCTACGCTGGCTACGTTAACTGGAACGGCTTAGTGACCATAGATGAAAGCATCGCCCCAGCCGATCAGTGGACAACCTTTGTTGGTGAGGGTAAGCGCGTCTCCCTGATGCCGGTGAGCGGCAATCGTTTTTACTTCTTCTTCGACGTGCCTTTGCCTAAAGGCTTAGCCGAAGATCGTTCCACTCTGCGCCAGGATCTGAAGAATTACTTCAGCGGCTGGGCCGATCCGGTGCAGCGCCTGATCGACAGTATCAATCCCGATACCACCAATCGGGTTGAAATTCACGACATCGAACCCTTTAGCCGTTTCGTCAAAGGTCGCGTGGCCTTGCTCGGCGATGCCGCCCACAGCACCACGCCAGATATTGGCCAGGGCGGTTGCGCCGCGATGGAAGATGCGGTGGTGCTGGCGCAGACGCTGGCCTCACATTCGCTGGGTATCGAAGATGGATTGCAGCGCTACGAGGCGCGCCGCGTGGAACGCACTAAAGATTTGGTGTTGAAAGCACGTAAACGCTGCGACGTGACGCATGCCAAAGATGCCGAAATCACCGCTGCGTGGTACGCCGATTTGAAAAACGAAACCGGCGAGCGAGTGCTGGCCGGTATGTGCGACACCATTGAAGGTGGTCCGCTGGGGTAACGCCAGGGCGCACCGCCTGAAATGACCCCATACTCGTTGGAACGGTGTCCAACTTTCGGGGTTCACTACACGCCGTGCGCCCTGCTTATCACGCCTCTTCTAAACCGCGATTCTTCAGCATCGGACCAATCTCCGGTGCTTTGCCGCGCCATGCCAGCCACAGATGCTGAAGATCGCTGCTGTTACCGCGTGAAAGAATATGATCGCGGAACTGTTGGCCATTCTCACGACTCAACCCACCACGTTCTACAAAGGCCTGGTAACCATCATCGGCCAACATCTGCGTCCAGATATAGGCGTAATAACCAGCCGCGTAACCGCCGCCCCAGATATGACGAAAATAGGTGGAGCGATAACGCGGCGGCACCGTGGTTAACGCGATGTTTTCCGCCGCCAGCGCCTGTAATTCAAAGTGACTGACATCCTGCGGGTTGTCATGCGTGGTCAGCGAATGCCATTGCAGATCCAGCAAAGCCGCCGCCAGCAGTTCGGTCATGTCGTAGCCCTTGTTGAACTTAGATGCGCGCACCATCTTCTCGCGCAGTTCCACGGGCATCGCCTCACCGCTCTGATAATGGCGGGCATAGTTGGCAAACACCTTTTCATCGCTGGCCCAGTGCTCGTTAATCTGCGAAGGGAACTCGACGAAATCGCGTGGCGTAGCGGTACCGGACAGGCTTGGATAACGTTGGGTGGCAAACAGACCGTGTAGCGCATGACCGAATTCGTGGAACAGCGTGATCACCTCATCCCAGCTGAGCAACGCAGGTTGCCCAGCCTGCGGTTTGGTGTAGTTGCAGACGTTGTAGATCACCGGCTTGGTGCCCAGCAGTGTGGTTTGATCAACAAAGTTGCTCATCCAGGCTCCGCCGCTTTTGTTATCACGCTTATAGAGGTCGGTATAGAACAGCGCTAAAGGCGTATCATCAGCATCAAAGATTTCATAAACGTTGACGTCCGGATGATACACCGGCAGATCGTGACGCTGCTGGAAGCGGATGCCAAACAGCTGGCTGGCGGACCAGAACACGCCTTTTTCCAATACATTATTCAGCTCAAAGTACGGGCGGATTTGGCTCTCATCCAGGGCGTATTTGGCTTTTCTCACTTGTTCAGCATAGAAATTCCAGTCCCAGGCGCGCAGCGGGAAAGTGTGGTGCTGTTGTTCAATGATCTGCTGGATGTCTGACGCTTCTCGCTCAGCGCGTGCTCGCGCCGCCGGGACGATATTTCGCATAAACGCAAAGGCAGCATCCGGCGTTTTCGCCATCTGGTCCTGCATACTCCACTCGGCGTAAGTCTTGAAACCGAGCAGCTGTGCCTGCTCAGCGCGCAGCTGTGCCATGCGTAACACAATCGCGCGTGTGTCGTTGTCATCGCCCTGTTCACTGCGTGTGAGCGCCTGATTAAACAGCGCTTCACGCGTGGCGCGCACTTCCAGTGACTGCAACGCGGGCTGTTGCGTGGTGTTCTGTAACGGCAGCAGCCATTCGCCGTGCAATCCACGCGCCTCCGCTGCGGCTTTGGCATGTGCTAACTCTTCTTCACTCAATCCCGCCAGCGCCGCTGCGCTGCTCACCGTATACGCGCCCGCTTTGGTCGCCGCCAGCAGCTTATTGCCAAAACGGGTACTCAACGTGGCGAGTTCCTGATTGCAGGCACGCAGCCGCTCTTTATCTGCGTCGCTCAGGCTGGCCCCAGCCAGCTGGAAATGCTGCCAGGTCACTTCCACCAAACGCATCGATTCCGCATCCGGACAGGCAGAGCCGCGATGCTGGTAAACGTTATCGAGACGGGCAAACAGCTGGCTGTTGAGATGGATTTCATCATTTAGCGCCGTGAGTTTAGGCGTGATCAGCTCATCAACTTCCTGCAACACATCACTGGTGTTGGCTGACGTCATGGCACCAAATACCAGATTGACGCGGTTTAACAACTGTCCACTGCGCTCCAGAGCTTCATAGGTGTTGGCAAAAGTAGCCGGTTCAGGATTAGTGGCGATGGCGGCAATTTCCTGACGCTTCTCTTCAATACCCGCTTCAAGCGCCGGAAGAAAATCGGCTTCCTGAATCAGGTCAAAAGGCGGAGTTTGATAGGGCAATGCACTGACGGTGAAAAACGGATTGGCTCGTGAAGTCATTATCGCTCCTGATAATCAGCAACGCCGCAACCGGTGCGGCGGGATGCTTCTATCCTGGCAGTTTCAACGTCACTCAACAACCGCTCTGCTGGCGCTGATACACACTGATGATTTCACCCGCTACCGCCACGGCGATTTCCGCTGGCAGTTTGCCTTTCACATCCGGCAGGCCGAGCGGACAGCGCAGCCGCGCCACTGCATCCGCAGCGATCCCTTTGCCTTCCAGCCGATAGCGAAAGCGCTGCGCTTTGGTAGCCGAACCAATAACGCCGGCATAGCGAAAATCACCACGCCGCAAAATGGCTTCGCTTAGCGCCAAATCGAGCGGATGGTCGTGGGTCATCACAATGAAGTAGCTGTCGGGCGCGGCCTCTTTGACGCAATCGATCGGGTCCTCTACCTGACGCACCGTGACGCCCGGCGGCACATGGCGAAACTGGGCGGCGCGGCTATCAACCCAGGTAATGTGACAGGGTAACGTTGCCAGCAGGTTTACCAGCGCCTGACCGACGTGGCCTGCGCCGTAAAGCTGGATTTCAGGTTGCTGCTGCATCAGCGGTTCAAACAGCAGCGTGGCATGCCCGCCGCAGCACTGGCCGAGGCGCGCAGCCAGCGCAAACTCTTCGCTGCGCGGCTCCAGACAACGCTGCTCCAGCATGTCGCGCGCCAGCGCAATGCACTGATATTCCAGATGACCGCCGCCGATGGTGAGATAAGTATCGCTGGCGCTGACCACCATTTTACTGCCGCGATCGCGCGGGACCGATCCGCGCTGGCTCAGCACGGTGACTAAAACGCAGCTCTCACGTTTCTCGCGCAAACTGTGCAGTACGGCGATCCAGTCATGATAAATCATCATCCGCTCCTGAGAGGCGCTGAACGCCCCAGAAAACGCGCTCCGGCGTGGCGGGTGCATCCAGTTGCGGATGGCGGCGGTAGTTACCCACGCTGGCTACGGCATCCTGTAACGCACACCACACCGCAATGCCCAGCATAAACGGCGGCTCACCCACGGCTTTCGAATGGAATACCGTGTCCTGCGGATTTTTACGGTTCTCTACCAGCGTGACGCGCAAATCATGTGGGACATCGCTGATGGCGGGGATTTTGTAACTCGCCGGGCCGTCTGTCAGCAGCTTGCCCTGTTCGTTCCATACCAGCTCTTCGCAGGTTAACCAGCCCATGCCCTGCACGAAACCGCCCTCCACTTGCCCAATATCCAGCGCCGGATTGAGCGAGGCGCCAACGTCATGCAGGATATCCGCGCGCAGCAAACGATATTCACCGGTTAAGGTATCCACCAGCACTTCGCAGCACGCCGCGCCATAGGCGAAGTAATAGAAGGGTTTGCCGCGTCCGGCATTGCGGTCGTAATGGATGCCGGGCACTTTGTAAAATCCGGTGGCGGATAACGGCACCTGATTCAGCCACGCCTGCTGCGCCACCTGCGCAAAGGTAAAGTGCAACTCGCCAACGCGCACAATGCCATTGCTAAAGGAGATGGCGTCGACCGTGCAGTGATGCTGCTGACACAGCATTTCCGTCATGCGATCGCGCAATATCTGCGCGGCATTCTGCGCCGCTTTGCCGTTAAGATCGGCCCCGCTGGAGGCCGCCGTGGGTGAGGTGTTCGGCACTTTTCCGGTGTCGGTCGCCGTGACCTGAATCTGGCTGATATCGATTTGCAGCACTTCCGCGACAATCTGCGCCACCTTGGTATTCAGTCCCTGACCCATTTCGGTGCCACCGTGATTGAGCTGCACCGTGCCATCGGTGTAGATCAAAATTAAGGCACCGGCCTGATTGAGGAAGCTGGAGGTAAAGGAGATGCCAAACTTCACCGGCGTTAAGGCCAGACCGCGTTTCATATAACGATGACTGGCGTTAAACGCTGTGATGTCCGCGCGACGCGTGGTGTAATCGCTGCTGGCTTCCAGCTGTTCCGTTATCTCCATCAGCAGATTATCTTCCACCTGCTAATGGTAATGGGTGATGTTGCGATCCTGCTTGCCGTAATAGTTGCGCTTACGCAGTTCGAGCGGGTCCAAACCGCGCTCGCGGGCGATATGGTCCATGATCTGCTCAATCGCCACCATGCCCTGAGGCCCGCCAAAACCGCGATAGGCGGTGTTAGACGCGGTGTGCGTGCGGCAGCGATAACCGGTGATCAGCGCATCGCCGAGGTAATAGGCGTTATCGGCGTGGAACATCGCACGATCAACAATTGATCCGCTCAGATCGAGGGAATACCCGCAGTTTCCCGCCAAATCGATTTTGACACCACAGAAACGACCTTCCTCATCAAAGCCCACATCGTAACGCACAAAGAAGGGATGGCGCTTACCGGTGATACGCATATCATCGCGTCGCGCCAGACGCATTTTTACCGGATGCCGCGTCTGGCGCGCGGCAATCGCACACAAGCAGGCCACACCCGCAGCCTGCGTCTCTTTACCGCCAAAACCGCCGCCCATCCGGCGCATATCAATGGTGACTTTGTTCATGGTGATGTCCATCACTTCGGCCACCAGCTTCTGCACTTCCGTCGGGTTCTGCGTCGATGAGAAAACCTGCAGGCTGTCGTCTTCACCTGGAATCACCAACGCGGTCTGGGTTTCCAGATAGAAGTGCTCCTGACCGCCTATATGAAATTCACCCTGAATACGATGCGGCGCACGCGTCAGTGCCGCTTCAGCATTACCCCGTTGATGGACGTGCGGCTGCTGCACAAAGTGACGCTGTTCCAGGGCTTCACGCACATCCAGGATCGCCGGCAGTGGCTGATATTCGATGATGGCGGCGGCAGCACCGGCGCGCGCGGCTTCGGATGAATCCGCTGCCACCGCAATCACAATCTGCCCGAGATACTCCACGGTATCCATTGCCAGTAACGGATCGCCCGGTTCTAACGGGCCGACATCATTCAGGCCCGGCACATCGCGCCAGGTCAGAACGGACACCACGCCGGGCACGGCATAGCAAGGCTGTACATCGACATGTGTAATACGTGCATGAGCATGTTCACTGAGACGCGGGCAAAGATGCAACAGGCCAGGCAGATCCGGCCGGTCATCAATGTAGATCGCCTCGCCCGTGACGTGTTTATCGGCGCTTTCATGCTTTTGACTGCGGCCCACACCGGTTTTCATGTCGCTGGCAAACTGGCTTTTTAACAGCGCTTCGCTGAGTTCGGGTCGGTTATGAGACATAGCGCGCCACCTCGGTAAGGGTCAGTTCGCCACAGGTTTGCGCGTAGTAACGACGCAATAGATTGCGCGCGACCTGCAAGCGGTAGTCGGCGCTGGCGCGGAAATCGCTTAACGGCTGGAAATCCTGGCTGAGCGCCGCGCAGGCTTGCTCAATGGAAGCTTGATTCAGTGGCTGACCATTAAGGGCGGCCTCGGCTGCGGTTGCCCGTTTGGGCGTTGCGGCCATGCCGCCAAAGGCCAGTCGTGCCTGCACAACCACGCCTTCTTTAAGCTGAATGTTGATGGCGATAAACACCGCCGAAATATCATCATCCAAACGTTTTGCCACTTTCCATGCCACGAAATCAGGTGACACCGTCACTTTCGGTATCACTATTGAGTGAATGAATTCCCCTGGCTGCAACACGGTTTGCCTGTAGCCAGTGAAGAACTGGTCCAGCGGCACTTCACGAAGGCTTTCTCCCTGCTGCAACACCAATCGCGCATTGAGTGCCAGCAACATGGGCGCACAATCACCGATCGGCGAAGCATTGCCGATATTGCCGCCTAGCGTACCCTGATTGCGGATCTGTAATGATGCAAAGCGCTCCAGTGTGGCACTGAAGGCAGGAATTCTCGCCGCCAGGAAATGGTAGCAATAATGAAGCGGTGCAGCAGCGCCCAGATGAATATCCTGCTCATCCTCAGAACAGGCGCTTAACGCCTCAACC
>NZ_CAJCKS010000218.1:0-6829 GCF_903970985.1 Pantoea sp. ME81
CCTCCAGCGTGCAGGGCCTGACCTTAAATGAAGTGGTCGGCGTTTTTGTGGCGGCCAATGCGCTGATCGTACTGAGTGGCGTGACCGGACTGTTTGCCCGCTTGATGAACCACATTCCGCAATCTTTGGCCGCGGCGATGCTGGCGGGGATTTTGCTGCGCTTCGGTATTGGCACCTTTACCGGTTTACAAGGCAACTTCGCCCTGTGCGGCAGTATGTGTCTGGTGTGGCTGTTAAGCCGACGCTGGCTGCCACGCTATGCCATCATTCTGGCGCTGATCGCTGGCGTGCTGGTGGCGGTGGGTCAGCAGGCGATTCATTTCCCGCCGCATGCTCTGACGCTGAGCGTGCCGGAATTTATCATGCCGCAGTTCACGCTGGCATCGCTGATTGGGGTGGGATTGCCCTATTTTCTGGTCACCATGGCCTCGCAAAATGCGCCTGGCATTGCGACCTTACAGGCGCATGGTTACCAACCGCCGGTTTCCGCTCTTACTGGCTGGACCGGCTTTATTGCGCTGGTCTTGTCTCCGTTTGGCGGCTTTTCGGTGTGTATTGCGGCCATTACCGCTGCCATTTGCATGGGAGAGGATGTGGATGCCGATCCGAAACGACGCTGGATGGCCTCCGCGATTGCCGGGATTTTCTATCTGCTGACTGGCTTTACCGGCGCGCTGATTGCCATTCTGTTAAGTGCCTTGCCGCAGGTGCTGATCGCCACGCTGGCCGGGCTGGCGCTGCTGGCTACCCTCTCCGGCAGCCTGCAACGCGCTCTCGCCGAGCCCGATCACCGTGACAGCGCCATCGTCGCCTTTTTAATCACCGCCAGTGGTATCTCTCTGCTGGGGATTGGTTCTGCCTTCTGGGGATTAATCGGCGGCATGATCACCCATCTGGTGCTGAGCCACCGCGCACGCGCTTAAAATTTCAGCAACCGACGCTTACACGCGGGAAAAACACCCTGTTTTTCCCCCTTTATCAGCCGTTTGATTCCCCTGCATTTGGCTTAAGATCACCAGCATCGCCAATTACACACACTGTTTTGCTTCAGGCAACCACCGATAAGGGCCCTACGAGTGGCAAAAACTTTTCTGCGCAGCGGCAATCTGGATTCGGTACTGGCACTGGGTGAAAACGGCCAGCCGGTCTGGGCTTCTGCCCTGCAAATCCGTGAAACACTGCGTTTGCGCCGCCAGACGGCGCTGGCAAACTGCCTCGCCATTCCCCAGGCCAACGAGCGCGGGGATCGCCTCGACTGGTATGCGCCCTTTAACGGCAAAGTGAAATCCTGGCGCGGTGCCAGCGATCATGAGCGGCAAAAAGCGCTGGAACTCCTGACGCTCAATCAGCAGGATTTACTGGCTGCAAGTCTACGCGCGCGTGACGCTGAGAATCCTGCGATGCGCCTGTTTGGTGCCCTACTGAGCAAGACGCTGCAGTTCCCGGATCAGCAGTACGTTTATCTGGTCGACGGCAAACCCGTCATCACCTTCTGGGGCTTTGTCGATCCGCAGGCGCGCTCACGCGATGACGCACTGGCCTGCCTGCGCGACAGTCTGGAGGAGGATTTACCGCCGTTGCTGCCAGAACCACCGGCTGCGGTTATCGTGGCACCGGTTATTGCGCCTTTGATTGAGGTGCCTGCCGTTGTGGCTGCACCCGTGGTGGAAGAGCCCGTTGAGATCGCCCAGCCTGAACCCGAAGCGCCACAACCCGCACCTGAGCCTGAGCCTAAAGTTGAACAGCCGCCTGTTCGCCGCCCTTCCGCATTGCGTCCATTGGCATTGCTGCTGCCGGTTGCCACCGTGGTTGCGGCTGGCGTAGCGTTCTGGCTGCACAGCCCAGCGCCTGAAGCCACACCGCCTGCCCAGGTTGCCGATGCACCGGCTCCCGTTTTCACGCCACCGCCAGTGGTCGCGAAAGCTGAGAAACTGGCCGCCACGCTGCCACAAAAAACGGCCACGGTCACCGCTGCGCCTGTGCCTGCCGCGCCTCCTGCGCCGCCTGAGGTGATTGCTGAACATACGGAACCGGCTAAGGCTGATGACCTGGTGATGACTACCGAAGATGCGCGTATTGGCTCCGTGAAATTTATCAACGGCACCTGGCGCGTCATATTACGACAAACTAACCTGCCAACCGGTAAGCCACCGAGCCTGCGTTACCAGCTGCGTAACGGTAAAGGCATCGCCACCATTACGCAGGGCGACAATATCCGCTGTAAAGCCGATGTGACTGCCGCAATGACGGTGGACGGCACCATGGTGGTTCGCAGCCGCTATACTGCGACCTGCAGCGACAAATCGCGCTACCGCATGCCGGAACTGGTGTGTAAAGCCGGTGATGGCATTGCCAGTTGTACCGCGCAGTACGGCGCAGATCAGGTCTTCCCGTTGACGATTAAGCGTGAGAGTAAGTAAACATGTTGGCTCCCCTCATCGATGACAAACAAAAAATCACGCTGATTGAAGATAGCGGTGTGCAGTTTCTCGATTTTGGCTTACGTCTGCCTGCCCTGCAGGCGCGCCGCCAGTTCGTTCGTCAAACCGCTAACGGTCCGCTGCTGCGACTGAACGTGGACGGTAACAGCGGCAAATTTTTGCTCTATCCCGAAGATGGCGGTGCAGCAGAGGTGGTACGTCCCGAGTCGGACATTGCACTGGCAGATTCGTTAACGCTGCTGGCGCATCAATGGCTGCCGCTGCCGGTGCTGCGCTGCACCAGCGGTCGCCGTTTTATTGGCGGCCCGGATAACTGGGCACGCCTGCACCTGGCACCGCTGGCACAGCCCGATGCCGCAGGTAACACCCATCGCATTACGCTGGCGTTTGACACCCGTATCGTGCCGGAACAGGACGGCGGCGAACAGCACGGTCTGAGCAAAGCCGATGCGCAAAACGGCGTGAGTTTCGCCCTTGCCTGGCACAACTATGAACTGGGTGAGTTTCTGGACCACACCTGGGTGGATGGCTGGCTGCGTGAAACCTTTACTCAGCAGGTCAACGCGCTGGAATCTCGCCGCGAGCAGGAGCTGAATCAGGCGCTGCGTGAGTTTGAGTATCAGGCACACTATCTCAACCTGCTGGAGCTGCTGGGTGAGCAGTTGGATCTGGCCGAGATCTACATTCAGGCCACCTCGCTGCAAACCCCGGCGGTGAATGTCGATATCATCCTCGACGTTGGCAACTCGCACACCTGCGGCATTCTGGTGGAAGACCACGCTGAAGAGAGCAACGGTCTGCGCCAGACTTACGAACTGCAACTGCGCGACCTTTCTGAGCCACATCAGGTCTACAACGAGCTGTTTGACAGCCGTCTCGAATTCGCAGAAACCCGCTTTGGTAAAGCAAACTTCTCGCTGGAAAGCGGCCGCGAAAACGCCTTTATGTGGCCATCGCTGACACGCGTTGGCCGTGAAGCCAGCCGCCTTGCCCTGCTGCGAGCGGGTACAGAAGGCAGCACCGGTCTCTCCAGCCCGCGCCGCTATCTGTGGGATGAAGCTCGTTATCAGCCAGGCTGGCGCTTTAACGCCCATGGCAGCAGCGATGAGCCACAGGCAACTGCGCTGCCTTTCACCCTGTTGCTGAATGACGAAGGCCAGCCGCTGCATGCGCTGGCGGAAGACGATCGCCTGCCGGTGTTCTCGGCCAGCTACAGCCGCAGTTCGCTGATGACCTTTATGCTGTGTGAGCTGCTGGCTCAGGCGATGATGCAGATGAACAGCGTGGCACAGCGTCAGCGCATGCCGCAGAGCCAGGCTCCGCGCCAGCTGCGTCATGTGATCCTCACGCTGCCTTCCGCGATGCCGAAACCGGAACGCGAGATTTTCCGTCGTCGCATGCAGGAAGCCATCGCGCTGGTGTGGAAAGCCGAAGGCTGGCATCCCGCAGAGGAAGATTTCAGCACCCAGAGCCAGGCAAAAAGCCTGCGCCCGGTGCCGGATGTGCAGATGGAATGGGATGAAGCCACCTGCGGACAAATGGTGTGGCTGTTCAATGAAACCCAGGTGAACTTTGCCGGGCGTGCGGAAGATTTCTTCAGCAGCATGGCGCGTCCGGATCGTCCACGTGAAGTCGATGAAGTACCGGGCAAAAGCCTGCGCATCGCTTCTATCGATATTGGCGGCGGCACCACCGATCTGGCCATCACCCAATATCGTCTCGATGACGGCCAGGGTAACAACGTTAAAATCACCCCGCGCCTGCTGTTCCGTGAAGGCTTTAAAGTCGCAGGCGACGATATTCTGCTGGATGTGATCCAGCTTTGGATTCTGCCTGCACTGCAACAAAGTCTGCAGAAGGCTGGACTGACACTGGCCGAACCGCTGATGAACAAGCTGTTCGGTCACGACAGCCGCATGGATGGGCAAGCCACGCTGCGTCAGCAAGTCACCCTGCAGCTGTTCATCCCGCTGGCGCAGGCGGTGCTGGAACGCTACGAAAATTGGGATCCGCTCGACAGCCACAGCGAAATCAATGCGCTGTTCGGTGAGCTGGTGCCACAAAAACCGGCCAGCAGCGTGCTGGCGTTTGTTAACGGTGAGATTCAGCGCACGCTGGGCGGCGACAACCGCTTCGATCTGCTGGATGTGCCTTTGGTGGTCAGCATGGCGCAGCTGCACGGTGAATTCCTGCAGCATCGTATGGCGATCATCCCGGCTCTGCGCGCCATGTGCGAAGTGGTGTCGTTGTATCAGTGCGACGTGCTGTTGCTGACGGGTCGCCCTTCGCGCTTCCCGGGCATTCAGGCGCTGGTGCGTCATCTGCAACCTTTGCCGGGCAGCCGTATTCTGTCGCTGGAAGGCTATCACACCAGCGACTGGTATCCGTTCAACAAACAAGGCCGGATTGATAACCCGAAATCCACGGCTGCCGTCGGCGCGATGCTGTGCCTGCTGGCGCTCGATCTGCGTCTCAGCAGCTTCTGGTTCCGTGCGGGTGATTTCGAGCCTTATTCCACTATTCGCTATCTCGGCGTGCTGGATGAAACGGCCACGCTGAGCGATGACAACCTGTGTTACAGCGAGATCGACCTCGACAAAGGGGATTTCGCACTGGACCGTAAAAGCAGCTTCCGCATTCGCGGCAATGTCTGCCTCGGTTTCCGTCAGCTGGATAATGACCGCTGGCCAGCTTCACCGCTGTACAGTCTGAGCATCACCGATCCGCATCTGGCACGTAAAGTCGCCGGCGAAAGCATCCTGCGTATCAAGCTGGCGGTACAACCGGGGCCGGACAACTTTGGTCCGGAGCGTCTGGTGCTGAGCGATGCCCGCATGGATGACGGCACTCGCGTGCCGCTTGAACAACTGAGTCTGAAACTGAATACGCTGTCTGCGACCGGCAATGCCAACGCGCAGTATTGGATTGACAGCGGGAGCGTCTGCAAACGATGAGAACTGCCAAGAGAGCCACCTCTGTTACGCCCGCCAAACGTCTGAGCCTGATGCAGGAGACGCTGGACGGCGCACTGAACTGGATTGAAACCCATCAGGCGCAGGCACCGCGTCTGGCACTGGAAGCGGATACGCTGCGGCTGCAACTGCGCCGCGCGCGCGTGGAGAGTCATGCGCTGGCGCGTCAACTGGCACGTCCGGTGACGCTGGCGATGTTTGGCCAGTCACAGGCGGGCAAAGCCTGGCTGTTGAGTGAAATGGTGGGTGATGCGCAGGGCCAACTGATGGCGCGTCTGGGCGATAGAATTGTGAACCATTTCCAGAACATCAATCCCGGCAATCTCGATTTTGCCATTGCCACCCGCTTCAGCCACCAGCGTGAAACCCAGTCCAGTGCCTGGCCACTGGAGATGACGCTGCTCAATGACGTGGAGCTGATTCGTCTGGTGCTGGCCTGTGCCAAAACTGAAGCTCAGCCAGACAGTGCGCTGATCGATGCCGCGCTGCAGCGTTTACAGCGCCATCGTCAGGACGAGCCGCAGCCGGGCCTCGACAGCGATGCGTTGATTACATTGTGGGCGTGGAGCCGCCGCCAGCATCGTCACGCCGAGGTACTCGATCGTCACTTCTGGCCACAGGCGGTGGAACTTGCTCCGTGGTTAAACGTCGATGACCGCATTCAGCTGTTTGCGTTGCTGTGGCCTAATCAGGTGGCACTCAACGAACAGCTGCGTAATCTGATGCACCTGCGTCATCAGCTGCGCCAGGCACCGCGCCTGCTGGCACCTCTGAGCCTGTTAACCGATGACGCCTCGCTGCCTGCGGAAAAACTGATCAGCAACGATGCCGACTGGCAGGAAATGATTGAAGTCTGCCCGATTGTCGCCAATCGTGTCGCTAAACCACAGCAGGTGCCGTTGGGCCTGCTGGCGTTGCTAACGCTGGAAATCACCGTTCCGCTGAATTCAACGCCGCGTCAGGCACTGTATGACGAAGCCGATATGCTGGAGCTGCCAGCGCCCGGCCAGCCCGCCGACGTGGGTCAGCAAGAAGATTTAGCCCAGCTGCGCAAACGCGATCCTCTGCGGGCGGCGCTGCTGGAGCAGAAACGCGCACTACTGCCGGGACTGTATGCCGCGCGTCAGGGCATCGACCTTATGCTGATCTGTACCGCCGCCAGCCAGCGTCAGGATACCGACATTGCGGTTAACGCACTGCGTGAATGGCATATCCATCAAACCGTAGCGGCCAGCGGCGAGAAGCCACGCCTGATTTGGGCGATTACCCCGCACGATGCGCGCTATCAGCAGCAGCAGATTAATGTTGATGAAGCCGTACAACGTCAGATCGGGCAACCAGGACAGAGCTGGGGTTCCATGCTGGCACTCGATCGTGCCGGTGTCGATCGCATGGGCAGCTGGTTGCAGGACGAAA
>NZ_CAJCKS010000219.1:0-6789 GCF_903970985.1 Pantoea sp. ME81
TTTCCGGATTCTTACACAGCCACTGGATCGTTCAACTGATCCTTAACTGATCGGCATTAGACCTAATGGCCTCCCGTTCACGGTGTCGTTGCAGGTTAGAACAATCGTGGTCCGTAACCCCACAACACCACGGTCAGTGCCAGCAGCACTTCAAACACCAGCACACCAATCGCCAGTGTCGATCCTGAGAAGCGCATGCTCTCTTCACGATCAATATTGAGGAACACCGGAATGCCGACGTAAAGCAGATAACCGGTATAGAGTAACGCCACTGCGCCGACCAACACGCACAGCCACACCAGCGGATAAAGTGCCACCAGCCCACTAATAAATAACGGGGTAGCGACATAGCCAGCAAACACGGTACAGCGCTGAATGCTGGGACGCTGCGGATAATCGCGCGCCATCCAATGAATGACGCGGCCCATCACCGCCACGCCGCCTAAGATAATCAGATAGAAAAGAATGCCGAGACCGATACCGGTCAGCAGGTTGAGTTGCACGAACTGCCCTTCGCCCAGATTCCAGCCCAGTTGTGTGGTACCGATAAAGGCACAGATCACCGGGATCGCTGCCATCATCAAAACATGGTGGGTGTAGTGGTGCGAAACGCTCTCGTTTTCTTGCTTGATATCGCGCATTTCCTGGTTAGGATGCGCCAGAAGACCCCAGACATGATTCATAAAATCACTCCTCTGATGCGACGGGCTGCCACTTCAGCGATCAGGCTGTCTCACTCAGGCAGCTTCCCTTCAAGTATAATCGGCGCGGCTGTTTTTGCGGACAGCGGCACAAAAAAAGCCGCTGGCGTATAAACTGTTACCTGAATCACTCGCGACAGGGAGGAAAATTTGCATCTCGATATCAATGGATTAATTACGCAGTACGGCTATCTGGCGTTGCTGATTGGCTGTATCGCGGAAGGGGAAACTTTTACCCTGCTGGGCGGTGTGGCGGCGCATGAAGGCCTGCTGCACTTCACCGGCGTGGTGCTGGCCGCGATGGTGGGAGGAATTATCGGCGATCAGCTGCTGTTCTGGCTGGGCCGTCGCTACGGTACGCGCATTCTGCGCCGTTTCCGTAAACATGAAGATACCATTCGTAAAGCCAATCGCCTGATTCAGAAGCGCCCGAGTCTGTTTGTGATTGGCGTACGCTTTATGTACGGCTTCCGCATTATTGGCCCGATCATCATCGGTACCAGCCGGTTAAAACCGCTGCGCTTCTTTGTGCTCAACGTGATAGGCGCCGCGCTCTGGTCGCTGATCTTTGTCACCCTGGGTTACTTCGCCGGGGAGATCATTACTCCGTGGCTGCATAAACTCGACCAGCATCTTAAACATTTGCTGTGGCTGGTGGCGGCGATTGTGTTCGGCATCGCGCTGCGTTACGTGATTCGCCGCTGGAACCGCCGCCGGGCGGATTAGTGGTGATAACCTTTAAACTGTGGGTTGGCCAACATAAAGCCACCGTCAACAATAAACGATTGTCCGGTGGTATAGGTCGTCCATTCCGAACACAACCACGCGACTAAACTTGCCACTTCACGCGTATCGCCGGGCCGTCCAATCGGAATTTCCGGCATACGTGTGCTGCGCGCCTGATCGTCAGTCAGATGGTTCATCGCAGTGGCAATCGCGCCCGGTGCAACCGCATTCACCAGAATGTGATGGGGCAACAAACTCAACGCCATCGATTTGGTCAGACCGCCGAGCGCATGTTTCGCCGCGGTGTAAGCGGTGGCATCCGGCAATGGAGTGTGTTCATGCACTGAAGTGATGTTAATGATGCGCCCGCCATCGCCCTGATCGACCATATGGCGGGCGGCGATCTGTCCGCAGATAAATGAACCATCCACATCGACGCTGAACGTTTTGCGCCAATCTTCAAAGGTGACGTCGAGAAAATCGGCTTTCATCATCACGCCCGCATTGTTGACCAATACGTCAATGCGACCCAGTGAATTGATGAGCTGCGCCAGTTGCTTGCCCCCTTCTTGCGGGTCGGAGAGATCCAGTTGTCGCACCTGTGCGGTTTGCCCTTTGCTTTCGACCAGTCGCGCTGTTTCCTGCGCCCCCGCCTCATCTGAGCGCCAGGTGATCCCTAACGTGTAGCCCGCTTCGGCCAGCATGACGGCACAGCTGCGGCCAATGCCGGAATCGGATGCGGTAACCACGGCCACTTTCTGTTTGCCCAGTGCCATAACATTCTCCTGCGTGATGGGTGTCCTCACAGTATAGAAGTTATCGATCTGTGCCTCGGATCAGCCGAAAAAACCCTTTCGTCTATAGTTAACAATCAGATGCAGTCAAGGAGGCAGGATGAGCAAAATTAAACGCAGAATTGATGATCACGGCGTGATTGGGGATTTACGGACCTGTGCATTGATCGCCAATGAGGGCACCATTGATTATCTCTGCTGGCCCGAGTTAGACAGCCCATCCGTGTTTGCTGCGTTGCTGGATGGCGATGATGCCGGTCTGTTCTCACTGGCACCCGACTGGAAAAATGCGCGCCAGCAGCAGCTCTATCTGCCGGACACCAATATTTTACAGACGCGCTGGTTGGGCGATGCGGGCGTGGCGGAGATCACCGATTACATGCCGATCTGCGACCAGCCCAATAAAGTGCCGCGACTGGTACGTCGGGTCAAAATGGTGCGCGGCTCGGCCACCTTCAATTTGCTGTGCGCCCCGCGCCATGATTATGCCCGTGCTGAAACCCATACCGAACTGCGCCCCGGTGGCGTGGCCTTTCTTGCTGAAGGCCAGCCCGCGTTACGGCTGAGTGCTACGGTGGTGATGACCCGTGAAAACCACAGTGCAGTTGCCGAATTTACCCTCAAAGCCGGGGAATCTGCTGAGTTTGTATTTGGCAGCGATGACGATCCCTTCGTGGCGGAGATTGCCACTGAACAGTGCTTCAGCGACACACTGGCCTACTGGCGGCGCTGGAGCAGCCACAGTACGTATCGCGGACGCTGGCAGGAAATGGTGACGCGATCCGCACTGGCACTCAAACTACTTACCTCGAAACAGCACGGTTCGATTGCGGCTGCAGCGACCTTTGGTTTGCCGGAAGAGTTAGGCGGCGAGCGCAATTGGGATTATCGCGCCTCGTGGATCCGCGATGCCTCCTTCAGCATGTATGCGCTGATGCGGCTGGGTTATGTGGAAGAAGCGCGAGACTTTACCCATTGGGTGGGGCGCTGCGTCGAGCACAGTCATGACGACACGCCACACCTGCAGGTGATGTATCGCCTGGACAGCGGCACCGAACTGCATGAAACCGAGTTGCTCAATCTTTCCGGCTATGCCAACTCGCGCCCGGTGCGCATCGGCAATGATGCGTGGCGGCAGACCCAGCTGGATATTTACGGCGAACTGATGGATGCCATTTACCTTGCCAATAAATACGGTGAAGCCATTTCACAACGTGGCTGGCGGCATGTGTCCGACATGATTGATTATGTCTGCGGCAACTGGAACCAGCCCGATGCCGGTATCTGGGAGATGCGCGGTGAGCCGGAGCACTTTCTGCATTCGCGCCTGATGTGCTGGGTGGCGTTGGATCGCGCCCTGCGTCTCGGTCTGAAGCGTTCGTTGCCAATGCCGTATGAGCGCTGGGATCGTGTGCGCAGTGAAATTCGCGACGACATCTGGCAAAACTTCTGGAACCCGGAACTGGGCCATTTCACCGCCACACGCGGCGGCAAGTTCCTGGACGCATCCATGCTGTTGATGCCGCTGGTGCGCTTTGTCAGCTCTACCGATCCTGACTGGATCGCCACCCTTGACGCGATTAAAACCCACCTGGTGAGCGACGGTTTAGTGCGCCGCTATAACATTAGCGAAACGCCTGCCGATGCCTTAACCGGGGGTGAAGGTTCCTTTGCCGCCTGTTCCTTCTGGTATGTGGAGTGTCTGGCGCGAGCCGGGCGCGTGCATGAGGCGCATTTTGAGTTTGAAAAGCTGCTGAGCTATGCCAATCCCCTGGGATTGTACGCTGAGGAATTTACTACGCATGGCGAAGCGCTTGGGAATATGCCGCAGGCGCTGTCGCATCTGGCGTTAATCAGTGCCGCTTTTTTCCTCAATCGTAAATTGAGTAATGAAGTGACGCTGTGGCAGCCTTAAGAAAATTCACATTTTGGGCGGTACGGCAACGAGATGGGTCGGGAAATGCCCACTAATTAAGTAAAGTATCATCAGCCATTGAAAATCCTGATTCCCATCACTGCGCCTATGCACATATAATGCGCACCGGGTCATTGAGACCAAGATGGATTCGACACACTGACAAGCCTGAAACACGGCTATAACGACTTGAAAAACATGAAAAAGAGCATTCGCGCGTTCGCTTCACTTGCTTTAGTACTGGCGGCGTTCAGCCAGTCGGCATTCGCAGTAGTGTATCCGCTGCCAGCGGCTAACAGCCGTTTGATCGGCGAAAACCTTGAAATCACCGTGCCTGATGACAGCCGACTTCCGCTGGAAGCCTTCGCTGCTCAGTACCAGATGGGCCTCAGCAACATGCTGGAAGCCAATCCGGGCGTTGATGTTTATCTGCCAAAAGCGGGCACCAAAATGGTGATCCCTCAGCAGCTGATTCTGCCTGACGCCCCGCGTGAAGGCATCGTGATCAACAGCGCGGAAATGCGTCTTTACTACTACCCGAAAGGCACCAAGACCGTGGTTGTGCTGCCAATCGGTATCGGCGAACTGGGCAAAGACACGCCAGTGAACTGGACCACGACGGTTCAGCGTAAAAAAGCCGGTCCAACCTGGACGCCGACCAAAGCGATGCACGCAGAATACGCATCACGTGGCGAAAGCATTCCAGCGGTATTCCCGGCAGGTCCGGATAACCCGATGGGCCTGTATGCGCTGTATATCGGCCGCCTGTACGCAGTTCACGGTACTAACGCCAACTTCGGTATCGGTTTACGCGTGAGCCACGGCTGTGTGCGTCTGCGTGCTGACGACATCAAATGGCTGTTCGACAACGTGCCGGTTGGTACTCGCGTACAGTTTATCGATCAGCCGGTGAAAGCCACCGTTGAGCCAGATGGTTCTCGCTATGTAGAAGTGCACAACCCACTCTCTACTACCGAAGAGCAGTTCAACTCACGTGAAGTGGTGCCGATTACGCTGACCGCTGCGGTAACCAAAGTGATTGCCGATGGCAGCACTAACCAGGATGCAGTCAACAACGCTATCCAGGCACGTAACGGTATGCCGACTAAAATCAACGGTCCACAGGGTGAAGTGATGCCTGCGCCGGTGCCGGTTCAGGAATCTTCTGACGCCACGCCAAAAGAAGAGCCGATGACCCCGCAGGGCGCCAGCGCCGTTGCACCGCAGAGTGATGTGGCTCCGGCTGCTCAGCCTGCACCAGCGACCGGCAACAGCCTGTAATCGCTGACTCGCCATACAGTAAAAAGCCAGCCCATTGCGGCTGGTTTTTTTATGGGCGCAAAAACGTATTACCCGACTCGACTGACCACAAAATTGTGACTTATGTGGTCGTTCTGATCTATTACCTGTGTGCCCGGTAGTCCCTTGATGCGCGCCTGGATGCCTGGGCATCATTCCCGCCGCCGTCTCAGCGCCAGCCAGCCCGCCACCAGGGTAAACACCAGCACCACAATCACCAACAGTAAGAAACCGTGCGGATTATTTGCCAGCGGAATCCCGCCCACGTTCATACCGAAAAAGCCGGCAATGATGTTAATCGGCAGCGCCAGCACGGTGATCACCGTCAGTAAAAACAGCGTGCGGTTACTCTGCTCCATCAAACTCGCGGCAATCTCTTCCTGCAACAAGCGAATGCGTTCCATCAGTCCCGCCAGGTCATTCAATGCCACGCTGAACTCTTCCGTAAAGATGCGCAATTCACTGAGCGGTTCGCGCTTAAGCCACTTTGGTGGCCGATTTAACAAACGAAATAGCGCGGCGGGTTCCGGTGCCAGCAAACGCTGCACACGCAGTAGCATACGGCGCAAATGGCCCAACTCACTGCGGTTGGTTTTAATCGCTGCACTGAGCAAACGCTCTTCAATGGCATCCACCGCCTGACTGGAGCGACGCACCACTTGCTCCAATTGCGCTTCCTGCTCACCCAGCAACCACAACAGCATCGCATCCGGCTCGGCGAACGGGAGACGATCAATTTGCTGATGCATGCGTTCAATCATTCCCACAGGCCGATAGCGCGCGGTGACAATGGTGTGCGCACAGCACCAAATCCACAACGTCGCGTTCTGTGTGCTGCGCTCTTCTTTGCTGAACGTCACATCATTGAGCACCGCCAGCAGCGCATCGTTTTGATGGGCCAAACGTGTGCGCGGTGAAGCAGAATGGATCTCATCGAAAAAATCATCGTCTACACTAAAGTGGTCCTGAACCCAGCGCTCGGCACGGGCATGATTCAGGTTGATGTGTAGCCAAAGAAAATAGGATTCCGGCAAATTTTGCTGCGCGAGCTGCGAAGCTTCACGCGCGTTGAGCCGCTGTGGCGGTGCTTCCGGCGTGAACAGATACCCATGGATGAGTCCGGCCACTTCATTATTGAAGTCCGGCAATGAGGCAAGCGGCAAGACAGGCTGGAGCATGGCAGCGTGAGGATCCCGAAGCGGTCAGATCCACAGACTGCGACAGCCGTGTTACAGCAAGATGACAGAGCGTGATCGCGATCATCATTCTGTCATACAAACCACGTATCACACTGCGGGTAACGGATGCCAATCGAGCATCGTCAATCCACACCGGGGTGTGTTATGGCTGAAAA
>NZ_CAJCKS010000220.1:0-6713 GCF_903970985.1 Pantoea sp. ME81
CGCGGCACCAGATAGCACGGAAAGCGCGGATGCAACAGACGAATCGGACGCGAGAACTGCACCTCTTCGCTGTGCAGAATCACCATCTCGCCACGCACCGCACGCAGACGCGGAAGGTCGGATTTGGCATGCATGCCACGACAATCAATCACCCGACCCGAAGGGTGTTGTGCATCAAAACGCACGCCGCGCTGTAACAGCTTTTCGCGCATTTCGGTGAGAGCCAGACGCGGGTCGAGATGCGCCTCCTCGGCAAAAAACAGCCCGCGCGCAAAACGCCCGGCCAGCAGAGGTTCAAGCTCACCGGGATCGACCCATTGGTGCTGTTCGGTCATGCGTGCGAAGCGAGTCAGTTCCTGGCTATCGCGCGGTGGCGCCACCACCAGCGTTCCCTGATGTGCCACGCTGCTGACACGCTGTTGCCACCAGGCCGCAGCATGCTGCCCAAGAGCGATCACTTCCTGCGGTGCACTTTCGGATTCGCACCAGGGTGCAAGCATGCCGCCAGCAAACCACGACGCGGGCTGGCGGGAGTCGTCGCCAATGACGTCGACCTCTTCGCCGCGTTCAGCCAGCAGCGTTGCCACGCACAGGCCTGCCACGCCGCAGCCTAATACCGTCCAGCGGCTCACAGCAGGTTATCCGGGATATAAAGGGAATTCACATCGGCCTCTCAGTGTTGACTGAGACCCGCAGATACAGGAGGAGGGAAAGGGCGCGAGCGATCCTCTGCGCCAGACAACACCGGAGCGGTGCTGTCAGTCTTCCTACGCCAGTATCAACTGGGTCAGGTTCAAAGGGTCGCTAAGCCGCGCATTGCGCTTTTAGCCTCTCAGTCTCTTTGGCGAGACTCCCCCGACGCGTCTATTTGTATTGCAGGCGCAGGTCGCCGTCAAGCACGGATTGCCGCAGATAGCCATCACGTCATCGCATGGCATTTATCGCTACGTGCACGTTCTGGATCGAAAACGTAACATATGGTATACAAAGGCATTATTGCTACTTTTCAAGCGCAAAGAAATTACAGGTGATGTTGGACTCATTATGAAAAATATTAGAATTGCCTTTATTAAAGCCGGTTGGCACAAAGAGATTGTGCACAATGCTTTGGTGGGTTTTGAGCAAGAATTAAAAGCACAGAACGTTGAAGCGGAATTAAAAGTGCTGGAAGTGCCGGGCGCATTTGAAATGCCGCTGCTGGCAAAACGCTTAGCGGAAACCGGCAAATACGACGCGATCGTAGCGGCTGCGCTGGTGGTGGATGGCGGTATCTATCGTCACGATTTCGTTGCTGCAGCCGTGGTTGATGGCCTGATGAACGTTCAGCTGACCACCAATGTGCCAGTGTTCTCTGTCTCACTGACGCCGCACAATTTCCAGCCGGTCGATGTGCTGGAAAACTTCTATACCGAACACTTTATTAAGAAAGGCAAAGAGGCCGCGCGTGCTGCGCTGGCGATTCATAATTTGTCGATCGATTAATTCCCTCTCAGGAACACTTCATTATTCGCGGTGAAGTGTTCTTGCTCTCAATAATATCTCCCTGCCCTTAAGAACAATATGTTCTACGTTATTTCGAAAATCGCATAAGCCACTTTCATTACTCTCCTCTGCTACTTCAACTTACGTAAATTTTTGTCGTAAACAGCAAAAGGTGTACAAAAACACTTCACATTCATAGCATTCACTATAATGTATAGCACAGGCTATACTTCTCAGAGGATGACTATGTTGATCAGGCACGTTGTATCGGTTGTGATGCTTACGCTCGCGATGAGCACTTCGGCGTTTGCTGCCGACAAACTCAAAGTGGTCACTACTTTCACGGTGATCGCAGACATGGCAAAGAACGTCGCAGGTGATGCCGCCGAAGTGACATCCATCACCAAGCCCGGTGCGGAGATCCATGAATACCAACCAACCCCCGGCGATATTCGTCGCGCGCAGGGTGCCGATTTAATCCTTGTAAACGGTTTTAATCTGGAACTGTGGTTTAGCCGCTTCTATCAGCGCCTGAAAGGCGTGCCGCAAGTCACAGTGACCGAGGGCATTGAACCCTTAGGTATTACCGAGGGACCCTACAACGGCAAACCCAACCCACATGCCTGGATGTCACCAGACAATGCGCTGATTTACGTCGATAACATCCGTAAAGCACTGCAAAAATACGATCCTGCCAATGCCACCGTTTATCAGGCCAATGCGGATCGCTATAAAACGCAAATCCAGCAAACCCTGGCGCCGATGCGCGCGGAGATTGAAAAACTGCCGGAAAACCAGCGCTGGCTGGTGACCAGTGAGGGCGCTTTTTCCTATCTGGCACGTGATTTGGGTCTGAAAGAACTTTATCTCTGGCCGATCAATGCCGATCAGCAAGGCACACCGCAACAGGTGCGCAAAGTGATTGATGCGGTGAGAGCCAACCACATCCCGACTATCTTCAGCGAAAGCACCATCTCCGCCAAACCGGCCCAACAGGTCGCGCGTGAAGCGGGTATTCACTACGGCGGCGTGCTGTATGTTGACTCTCTCAGCAACAGTGACGGGCCGGTTCCGACCTACCTTGATCTGCTGCGCGTGACCACCGATACCGTAGCCAAAGGCATCACCGCCGGGAGCCAAAAATGACCCTAAACGTGCAGGATGTTAGCGTCACCTACCGCAACGGTCACACTGCGTTGCGTCAGGCATCTTTCTCCGTGCCAGCGGGCAGCATCGCCGCGCTGGTGGGCGTCAACGGCTCCGGGAAATCCACACTGTTTAAGGCCATTATGGGCTTCGTGCCGCTTTCGACGGGTCAGGTCACGCTGGCAGAGATGCCCGCGAAGCGTGCGCTAAAACACAATATCGTCTCCTATGTGCCGCAATCCGAAGAGGTGGACTGGAGCTTCCCGGTGCTGGTGGAAGATGTGGTGATGATGGGCCGCTACGGCTATATGAATATGCTGCGCATCCCGCGTGCGGAGGACAAACGCAGCGTGGATAACGCGCTGGCACGCGTCGGGATGAGTGATTACCGCCATCGTCAGATTGGTGAACTCTCCGGCGGGCAGAAAAAACGCGTCTTCCTCGCACGTGCGCTGGCTCAGAGTGGTCAAATTATCCTGCTGGATGAGCCCTTCACCGGCGTCGATGTCAAAACCGAGGCGGCGATCATCACCCTGTTGCAGGAGCTGCGCGATGAAGGCCGCACTATGCTGGTCTCCACGCACGATCTCAACACCATCCCTGATTACTGCGACCGCTGTGTGCTGGTCAAAAACACCGTGCTGGCTAGCGGCTTATTGCATGACACTTTCACCGCTGCCAACCTGGCGCGCACCTTTGATGGTGAGGTGCAGCAGCGTAATGCCGCACTGTTGCAGAAGATAGCCGCACGACCGGGGGCGGATCATGTCGTGGATTATTGAACCCTTCGGCTATCAATACATGCTGAATGCGATGTGGATCGCCGCGCTGGTCGGGGCGATTTGCGCGTTTCTCTCCTGCTTTCTGATGCTGAAAGGCTGGTCGCTGATTGGTGATGCGCTATCCCATTCGATAGTGCCGGGTGTGGCTGGCGCGTACATGCTGGGGTTGCCCTTCTCACTCGGTGCCTTTCTCTTCGGCGGACTGGCGGCGGGCAGCATGCTATTCCTTAACCAGCGCACGCGCCTGAAGGAGGACGCGATAATCGGACTGATCTTCTCTTCCTTCTTCGGCATCGGGCTCTTTCTGGTGTCACTCAATCCGACGTCGATCAATATTCAAACCATCGTACTGGGCAACATCCTCGCGGTGGCGCCCGCCGATATCTGGCAGCTCGGCACCATCGGCGTGGTGACGCTGACGTTATTGCTGCTTAAGTGGAAAGATTTGATGGTGACGTTCTTTGATGAAAGCCACGCGCGCTCACTTGGGCTGAATACCACCGGCTTAAAGATCCTTTTCTTTACCCTGCTCGCGGCCTCCACCGTCGCCGCATTACAAACCGTTGGCGCTTTTATGGTGATTTGTCTGGTGGTGACACCGGGTGCCACTGCTTATCTGCTCACCGACCGCTTCCCGCGTTTGTTGATGATTGCCGTGGCTATCGGCAGCATCACTAGCTTCCTTGGCGCGTGGAGCAGCTATTTCCTTGATGGTGCCACTGGCGGCGTGATCGTGGTGGCACAGACTCTGGTGTTCCTGCTGGCGTTCGTCTTTGCGCCTAAACACGGCGTGCTGGCCGCACGGCGACGCGCTCGTCTGGCGCAGGAGGTCAACCTCAATGATTGAAATACTGCTGAGTCCTTTCGAATTCGAATTTATGAATATGGCGCTGATCATCACGCTGATTTTGTCGCTGCCGTGCGCCATGCTGTCCGCATTTTTAGTGTTAAAAGGCTGGTCACTGCTCGGCGATGCCATGAGTCACGCGGTATTTCCCGGCGTGGTGCTGGCGTGGTGGATCGGCTTTCCTTTTGCGATTGGCGCTTTTATCGCGGGCATGCTGTGCGCGCTCGCCACCGGTTTTATCAGCCAGAACAGCCGCATCAAGCCTGATACCGTGATGGGCATTGTGTTTTCGGGGATGTTTGGTGCCGGACTGGTGCTCTACCTAAAACTGAAACCGGAAGTCCATCTCGACCACATTCTGTTCGGCGATATGCTGGGTATTGGCTGGGCGGATATCGCACAAACCGCCGCCATTGCGCTGCTGGTCGTTCTGGTGCTGAGTGTGAAATGGCGCGATCTGTTGCTTCATGCCTTTGACCCACAACAGGCGCGCGCCTGTGGCATCAACGCTAATGTGATGCATTATGGGCTGCTGTGTTTAATTGCGCTGACCATCGTTGCCGCGCTGAAATCGGTGGGCGTGATTTTGTCGATCGCCATGCTGATTGCGCCAGGAGCGATATCACTGCTACTGGCGCGGCGGTTCTTACAGGTCATGCTGCTGGCGGCGCTAATTGCCATCCTGACAGGATTTTGTGGGGTATACGCGTCCTTCTTCCTCGATAGCGCGCCGGGACCGACCATTGTAGTGCTGTATAGCCTGTTATTTGTGGTGACGTTTGTGAGTGTGAGTTGGCGCGAGAGAGCGAATGGTCGCGGCTTAGCGGCTATCAAATAAAGTGATTCCGGGCCGCAAATTTCAAGATTGGGCCATAAATTTAATTTATTGGGCCGATAATGAGTGAAATGGGCTGTAAAATATTTATAATGGGCCGTAGATGTTCGGGATGGGCCATAAATTATGATGTCGTGGGCCATAAACGTTCAATATGGGCCACAAATCTACCTGGTCTCAAGCCTTCAGCGAGTGCAAAGCACGGGCCAGGTAGGTTTCTGATTTATGGATTTCGAGCTAATCCCAGAGGCATACGATTTTGATCCAGCCAATCTCCCCAGATGATCTTTCAGACCTACAACACCGAATTCTCTCAACTATCGCATGTGCCGAGTCTTCGCTCAGTTCCGGTGATCTCGCGAGTCGGCTTGGTGTGGGTCGTTCAACGATCAAACGGCATATCGAGGTTTTGCTTGGTCAAAGTAAAATTACCCGGCACGGCGTAGGACGAGGGACTCGGTATACCGCGCAGGCGCCCATTAACAAGCTGCCCCAATCCGGTTCATCGGTGACAGAGAAGACCCCTGAATATCATTCTTCTTCCCTCACTACAGCTCAATCATTGCATCAATATCTAAATTTACCTCTGTCAGTCAGGGATATTTCCGGGTATGACCGAAGCTTCGTGGACAATTATATTCCAAACGAAACGTTCCTACTGCCTCAGACGCTAGCCCTGGCCTTAATGAATGAAGGCAAAATGGCAGGGCAACAGCCCGCTGGTACCTACGCGCGAAAAGTTCTGGAGCAATTGCTCATTGATTTGTCCTGGTCATCCTCTCAACTTGAAGGAAACCGATATTCATTGCTGGCCACCGAAGAACTGTTCAAAAGTGGCGCGGCTTCGAATGATTTGGATGCCGTCATGCTGCTTAACCATAAACAGGCCATTGAGTTTTTGGTCGATGCAGTCCCTGAATCTGGATTAACTGGGCCGGTAATCAGTAACCTGCATGCCTTATTGATGCATGATTTACTGTCAAATCCAGACGAGTTGGGAGCGATCAGACGCAAAATCGTGAATATTTCGGGAACCACCTACACTCCACTACAGGCACCGTTCCTGTTACAAGAAATGTTCGACATTATTATCATAAAAGCACGGCTGATTAATAATCCTGTGGAGTCAGCCTTTTTCCTGTGGGTCAATATCGCTTATCTGCAACCCTTTGAAGACGGGAACAAAAGAACCAGCAGGCTGGCCGCGAATATTCCGCTTATGATTTACAACAGTGCTCCACTCTCCTTTCTTGATGCTGATGTCACAAGCTATGCCTACGCGATGATGGGGATTTATGAAAAACGTGACGTGACTTTAGCCGTTGAGTTGTTCGAACATTTATATCGTCGCTCAATCAAACGCTATGCCGTCACACTGGAAGCTATGGGCGTTCCGGATCCGTTTAGACTTCGTCACCGGGAAGATTTAAACACCACTATTCGCTTAATCGTTGCAGAGAGTCAGAATATTGAGTCTGCGATGCAGGTGATTGATCTTTTTCCTGAAGACAGAACGCGATTCATGCAGCTTTTACAGAACGAGCTACGCATATTGAGTACGTTAAATTGTGCCCGGTATCGTCTATCAATATCGCTAACGGAGCAGTGGATCCGTCAGGGG
>NZ_CAJCKS010000221.1:0-6680 GCF_903970985.1 Pantoea sp. ME81
ACCGCAACGTCGTTACCCATCACCTGGCAGCACAGCATGGTTAATGCTTCGCACTGGGTTGGGTTCACTTTACCTGGCATGATTGAGCTGCCCGGTTCGTTCTCTGGAATGGCAAGTTCGCCAATCCCGCAACGCGGACCTGATGCCAGCCAGCGCACGTCGTTGGCGATCTTCATCAGTGAAGCCGCCAGACCTTTCAGTGCACCGTGTGCATGCACCAATGCATCACAGGTCGCCAGCGCTTCAAATTTATTCGGCGCAGTCACAAACGGTTGCTGTGTTAGATCGGCCAGTGCTTTCGCCACGCGCACTGCATACTCCGGATGGGTGTTTAAACCGGTGCCCACGGCAGTGCCACCCAGTGCCAGTTCGGCCACGTGCGGAATGCTGTGTTCGATGTGCTTGAGGTTATGCTCCAGCATCGCCACCCAGCCGGAAATTTCCTGGCCCAGCGTCAATGGCGTGGCATCTTGCAGGTGGGTACGACCAATCTTCACGATGTCTTTAAAGGCTTCAGACTTCTCGCTCAGGGTCTTTTTCAGCACATGAATCTGCGGAATCAGCTGCTCCCGCACGGCGATGACCGCGGCCACGTGCATGGCGGTGGGGAACACATCGTTGGAGCTTTGGCTCTTATTGACGTCGTCGTTTGGGTGCACCAAACGCGACATGCCACGCTCGCCGCCGAGAATTTCACTGGCGCGGTTGGCCAGCACTTCGTTCATGTTCATGTTGGTCTGGGTACCGGAACCGGTCTGCCAGATGGCCAGCGGAAACTCTTCACTGTGTTTATCAGCCAGCACTTCGTCAGCCGCTTTCAGAATCGCTTCTGCACGCTCAGCCGGAAGCAGGCCGAGATCGCGGTTCACCTGTGCTGCAGCGCGTTTGGTCAACGCCAAAGCATGCACCAGTGCAACGGGCATCTTCTCGGTTGAGATACGGAAATGCTCCAGCGAACGCTGGGTTTGTGCCCCCCACAACTTATCTGCCGGTACTTCGATCGGTCCCATTGAATCTTTTTCAATGCGATTCGCTGCCATGACTACGTCTCCTTAGCTCAGATTAGAGGTTTCCGCTCAGGTCGTCTTCCCGCGACGCCGTTGAGCGAGCAAGATTGTCACACACAAGAAATTAACATTATGCGAGCCCATCGCGTTTATTGCACTTGTTGATGTATTTTGTATGGCACTTTCTGCTTTAATAAGCCTATTTACTTACGGTTATTAAGGGTAAACGATGCAAAAAATGAACAATTCGCTGCAAAATTACGCTTGGGGCAGCAAAACTGCGCTGACCGAACTTTACGGCATTGAGAACCCACAAGGATTACCGATGGCGGAGCTGTGGATGGGCGCCCATCCGAAGAGTCCGTCAACCGTTGAGATCAAAGGTGAAACGCGTTCCCTGCGCGATGTCATCAATGATGACCAAACCGCAGCCTTAGGCGCGGCCGTCGCACAGCGTTTTGGTGAGTTGCCGTTTTTGTTTAAGGTGCTGTGTGCCGATCAGGCCTTATCGATTCAGGTTCACCCAAGCAAAGCCGCAGCCGAAGAGGGATTTGCGCGCGAGAATGCCGCCGGTATTCCGATTGGCGCTGCTGAGCGCAACTATAAAGACGCGAATCACAAGCCGGAACTGGTGTATGCCCTGACCCCATTCCAGGCGATGAACGGCTTCCGCGAGATGCACGAAATCGTCTCACTGCTTGAGCCGGTGGCCGGTGCCCATCCGCAGATCGCTCACTTCCTCGAAAAACCTGATGAGGCAAGCCTCGCCAAACTGTTCTCCACCCTGCTGTCGTTAAAAGACGAGCCTAAATCACTGGCGTTGGCGGTGCTGAAATCTGCACTTAACTCGCGTAGTGGCGAACCCTGGCAGACCATCAAAAGCATTGCGGCTGATTATCCGGACGATACCGGCTTGTTCTCGCCGTTGTTGCTGAACGTCATCACCCTGCAGCCTGGCGAAGCCATGTTCCTGTTTGCCGAGACGCCGCATGCCTATTTAAAAGGGGTGGCACTCGAAGTCATGGCGAATTCCGATAACGTTCTGCGCGCGGGTCTGACACCGAAATTCATCGATATTCCGGAGTTGATGGCGAACCTGAAGTTTGAGGCCAAACCGGCTGCCACGCTGTTGACGCAGCCTCAGCAAGTGGGCGACACGCTGAACTTCCCAATTCCGGTGGACGATTTTGCCTTTGCCATCCACGCTCTTTCCGCCACACCACAGCCGTTAGCGCAACAGAGTGCGGCGCTGCTGTTCTGTATCGAAGGTCAGGCGGTGATTGAGAAGTCAGGTGAGCAACTGCTGTTGAAGCCCGGTGAATCATGCTTCGTTGCCGCCAATGAATCCCCGGTTAATGCCGCAGGTACAGGACGCCTGGCGCGGGTTTATAACGCGCTCAGCTGATCCGGCTGACGATACCAGCATTAACTGCTATTCTTTCAAACTATTACTTTAAAACGCCTGCGGGCGTTTTTCTTCACCGCCGCCCCCAAGCAGCGGCGTGCGGACCCAAGGATAAGGACGACTCAGCGATGAAAAAGACCAAGGTTGCCGTAGGTGTAATTGTAGCGATCGGCGTGATCTGGACAGGCGCGGCCTGGTTTACCGGCAAGCAGCTGGAAAGCCATATGGATCAAATGTTGCAGAACGCCAACACTCAGCTTAATGCCTATGCGCCAAACGCTCGCCTGACGCTCAGCTATCAGGACTACCAGCGCGGCATCTTCAGCAGCAAAACCAAACTGGTGATTCAGGCCAGTTCACAGACGGAAGACAACCCGTTGCTGAAGCCGGGTCAAAGCATCGTGCTGAACGAAACCATCGACCATGGTCCCTTCCCCTTTGCGCAGTTGAAGCGCGGCAGCCTGATTCCGAGCATGGCTTCGGTGCATACCGAGCTGGAAAACACCGATGCGGTGAAGAAACTGTTTGAACTCACCAACGGTAAATCGCTGGTGACCGCTGATACGCGCGTCGGGTACAGCGGTGCCACTGATACCGCACTGGATCTGCTGGCGGTTGATTATAACAACGCGCAGACCGGCGATCGTCTTGCCACCAACGGCGGCACCCTCGAAATCAGCGCCGACAGCAAGGGCGATAAAGTCAGTCTGAATGGCGATTTCTCTAGCATCGCTGTTACCAGCAAAAACCAGGTTGAGCAGCCAGTGCTGTTTACCCTTAACGGCCTGAAGCTGAAGGGTGATACTCATCTCAGCCCGGAAGGTGTGCGCGTGGGGGATCAGTCCATCAGTCTGGATAAACTCGACGCCAGCATTAACGGTCAGGAAGGTTTGTCATTGCAGAAGCTGGACACCCAATCCTCCTTCGATAATAAAGATGGCAAAATCGGCGGCGATCTGAATATGAACGTCGGCGACATCAGCCTGCAGAAGCAACCGTTCGGCGAAGCTAAGCTGGCGATGAAGTTTGCACAGTTTGATGCGCAAGCGGTGAAAACCTTCTCGGACAGCTACAACGCGCAGATGCAGGCACTGCTGAACCAGCCAGGTTTAGTCGAGGATCCCGTCCGCTATCAGGCTAGCGTGCAGACCATCCTGAAGAATAACCTGCCGACGCTGCTGAAGGGTTCACCGACCGTCAGCATCGCGCCGCTGAGCTGGAAAAACGATAAAGGGGAAAGTACCTTTAACCTCAGCATCGGCTTTAACGATCCCGCTACCGTCACCGGTGAAGCGCAGACGTTGGGCGCAGCAGTGGATCGCGTGCTGAAAACCCTGGATGGCAAACTGAACATCAATATGCCAATGGCTACCGAAGCGATGCGCCATGTGGGGCTGGCTGAAGGTTATCAGAGCGACGATGCGCAGAAGCTGGCGGATCAGCAGGTGAAAGGTCTGGCGGCAATGGGCCAGATGTTCCGTCTGACGCAGCAGCAGGATGATAACATCACCACCAGCCTGCAATACGGCAACGGTCAGGTGACTATGAACGGCGACAAGATGTCACTGGAGCAGTTCCTGTCACGTTATATGCTGGGCGCGCAGACCAGCGAAGGGATGCCTGAGTAACAGCGATATACCCGCGGCGCGAGCTATCGCGCCGCTAAACGCCCCGCACCAACTGCGGCGGCACAATCAAGGTTTGCACTTCCGCATCCGGTTTCGCCAGTCGTTGCAGCATCCTTTCCCCCGCTCGCCTTCCCACATCACGCGCTTCACTGCTGACAAACGTCAGAGAAGAATCATACGACTCGCGTAGCGGATCGTCATTAAAGCCGACCAGCGCCAGCTTTTGCGTGAAGTAGCTGTCCACCGCATCTTCGCCCAGCGAGCGTCCGCTGTGGATCGCACCAAAATAGCAGCCGAGCGTGGTACTGGCGTTATGGGCAATGATAGCGGTGATGCGCGGATGGTGATGCAGCAGGTCCTGCGTCAATGCCGATACGCTCTGCTGCCGATCGTCGCACTCAATGATCCAGTCTGGACGAAACGGTAAACCGTATTGCAACAGGGTCGCACAATAGCCGCCAATACGTTCCGCGCGCGTCAGTGAAGAACCCAATCCGCCGACCCACGCGATACGCTGATGCCCCTGACGGATCAGATACTCGGTGGCGATGCGCGCCGCCTGGCTGTTATCCGGACGCAAGGAATCGACCTTGTCGAGGCTACTGGCCCGCGCGGCGCAAATGAGTGCAATCTGTTGTTCATGCGCCTGCGCGACCAGCGTTTCCGCCTGCGCAACGGCACCACCCAACACAATGCCATCCGCGCCCTGTGCGGCCAGGGAATCGAAGCAGCGTTGCAGATGCTGCCCGTGTTGTCCGCTTTGCGTCAGAACCAACACTTTTCCCTGCTGCTCCAGCACTTCACTCAGCCCCGCCGTCATCGCCGCATAAAACGGCTGGCTGAGATCGCGCACAATCAAACCTATGACACCACTCTCGCCACCACGCAGGATGGAGGCTGAACGGTTGCGCACGTATCCCAGTTGCTCAATCGCCTGATTAACCCGCTCGGCCGTGGCGGAAGAGATACGTCCTTTACCGGACAGCACCAGAGAGACTGTCGATACCGATACGCCAGCCGCCTGCGCGACATCGTGAATAGTGGTTTTAGGCTGAGACATCCGGTTCCGTTTCCAACAACTGATGAAGAAACAAAGAGGTAAAACGTTACACTGATTCACGCAAAAATAAAGCCTGGGATTAGTCACGCTTTGTGACTATAGCCACAAAACAACATGGTAAAACGTTTTATCATTCTTTACCATTTTGAAAACTTGCCGCTTTTTACCAGGAGAGACTATGTCCGCCAGCCGACCCAAAATGTCACTTTGGGAATTTTTCCAGAGTCTGGGTAAAACCTTTATGTTGCCCGTTGCCCTGCTGTCGTTCTGCGGCATTTTGCTCGGGATCGGTAGTTCACTGAGTAGCCACGATGTGCTGACGCTGATTCCGATGCTCGATCAGCCGTTCCTGCAATACTTGTTTATCTGGATGGCTAAGCTGGGTTCATTTGCCTTCAGTTATCTGCCGGTGATGTTCGCGATTGCGATTCCACTGGGCATGGCGCGGGAGAACAAAGGCGTCGCTGCCTTTGCCGGTTTTGTCGGCTACGCAGTGCTGAACCTGAGCGTGAACTTCTGGCTCAATATCAATGGCATTCTGCCAACCACCGACGCAGCGGTGCTGAAAGCCAACAACGTACAAAACATCCTTGGCATTCAGTCGATCGACACCGGTATTCTCGGCGCGGTGATTGTTGGTGTGGTGGTGTTCTGGCTGCATGAACGCTTCCACAATATCCGTCTGCCGGATGCGCTGGCCTTCTTCGGCGGTACGCGCTTTGTGCCGATTGTCACCACCGTGGTGATGGGCTTACTCGGCTTAGTGGTGCCTCTGATTTGGCCCTTCTTTGCGCGCGCCATCACCGGCCTCGGCTGGATGATCAACAGTGCGGGTGAATTCGGCCCGATGATCTTCGGCACCGGCGAACGTCTGCTGCTGCCGTTTGGTCTGCAACATATTCTGGTGGCAATTATTCGCTTCACCGATGCGGGCGGCACGCTCGACGTCTGTGGCAAAAGCGTCAGCGGTGCCCTCACCATCTTCCAGGCGCAGCTGGCTTGCCCGGATACTCACGGCTTTGCGGAAAGCGCCACGCGCTTCCTGTCGCAAGGCAAGATGCCGGCCTTCCTCGGTGGTTTGCCGGGTGCCGCACTGGCGATTTATCACTGCGCACGTCCTGAAAATCGTCACAAAATTAAAGGGCTGCTGATTTCGGGTGTGGTGGCTTGCGTGGTCGGCGGGACTACCGAACCGATCGAATTCCTGTTCCTGTTCGTGGCTCCGGTACTGTATTTGATCCACGCCCTGTTGACGGGCCTGGGCTTCACTGTGATGGCGATTCTCGGCGTGACCATCGGTAACACCGACGGCAACGTTATCGACTTCTTCGTGTTCGGCGTGCTGCACGGCCTCTCTACCAAATGGTATTGGGTGCCGGTGATTGCGGCAGTGTGGTTCGTGGGTTACTACGCCATCTTCCGTTTTGCTATTACCCGCTTCAACATCAAGACTCCGGGTCGTGAAGCAGAAGCCAGCAGCGTGGAACAGCAGGTCAGCCGCGCGGGCGTGGGTAAATCAGGCTACAACACCCCAGCAATCCTCGAGGCTCTGGGCGGTGTGGACAACATCACCTCGCTGG
>NZ_CAJCKS010000222.1:0-6610 GCF_903970985.1 Pantoea sp. ME81
GCCAGGCGAAGCGCAATGGCGCGGCCAATCCCTTTACTGGCGCCGGTCACTAATACGCTGCGCGTCATGGCTGCATCCCTTGTTGTAATTGATTAAGTTCCTGTTCATCCGGCTGATAGGTATTCAGCCGACCGCTGGCAAGGACCGCATCCTGACTGCGGATCTCGCCTTCAAAGCTACCGAGCTTGTCGTCACGCATCAGCAGATGCATCTCCACCCGCAGCGTGCTGTCTGCGGCAAAGGTGGCAGCAGCGGCACGATAGCCGCGTCCACCCAGTAACATGCCGGGGCGGATATTCCGATCGCCGCGCTGCCGGGCATGAAAGCCAGACCAGACGCCAACGGTCTGCGCCATGATCTCGACGCCAAACCATGCGGGCAGCTCGCCCTGCGCATTAAGAAACGGCGCGAGTACGCCCTGGTGGTTGATGGTCACTTCACACACCACGCGCTCGTCGCTGACCTGAATCACGCGATCCAGCAGCAGCATCGGTGCACGGTGCGGCAGATAGTCGCCCACCGGCAGAAAATCAGTCATGAGGCTTTCCTACAATCAGGCAGGTGTTGTTCCCGCCAAAAGCAAAAGAGTTTGAGGCGATGATGGGACGCGCCAGCGGCTGTGGCAAAGTCAGCAGTCCGCAGACCGGCAGCGTGCTATCCAGGGTAGTGGCGCTAAAATCCTGCGCCGGTAACGCCAGATTCTGCTGCACGATGAGTGCCGCCAGCGCCGCCTCGGTCGCACCCGCCGCGCCGAGCGTGTGGCCCGTTAGGTGCTTAGTGGAGCTACAAGGCACGCTATCGCCAAACAAACGATGAACCACGCCTGACTCGACCTGATCGTTGAGTGGCGTCGCAGTGCCGTGCAAATTAATGTAGCCGATATCCTGCGGCTGCAGTTGGGCCTGCTTCAGCGCCATCTTCATCGCTTGCTCGGCGCCAATGCCTTCTGGATGCGGAGCCGACATATGCCAGGCGTCTGATGACTCACCCGCACCAAGCAGCGCCAGCGACTGCGGCTCACGCGTTAGCAACAGCAGCGCCCCCGCTTCGCCGATAGAAATACCGTCACGTTCTGCGCTGAACGGTGCACACTGGCGTTCGGATAACGAATCCAGGCTGGCAAAACCGTTTATTGGCATGCGGCTCAATGAATCCGCACCGCCCACCAGCGCCACATCCACCAGACCGGCCTCAATCAAGCGTTGCCCACTGATCAACGCGCGTGCACTGGAGGAACAGGCAGTAGAAATCGTGTACGCCGGGCCGTCCAGTTCAAGGTAGTGCGCCAGGAAACGCGACGGATCGCCTAACTCCTGCATGCGGTAATCGTAACCCGGTAAGCCTCTGTCAATCTGACGATCGCCTTCGTCCACGCCCGAGGTGCTGGTGCCCAGCACCACCGCCACGCGCTCACGACCAAAGCGGGCAATCGCCGCATCCACGGCCGGACGGATCTGCTCCAGCGCCGCCAGCAGTAGCTGATTATTGCGCGTGTTATGCGCGGCAAGTGCGGCGGGCACAGCTGGCAGTTCGCCCGGCACCTCGCCCAGCCAACAGGTTTTACCTTGCTGCAACCAGCCTTCGCGCGGCTGCATGCCGGGTGCGTGGCCTGAGGTTAACTGCGCGGCAATCTGCTCCAGTGAGTTGCCGAGCGCATTCACCATGCCAAACGCCGAAATGTAGATCATGAAGATGCGTCCAGATGCTGAATTTGAATTTGATAACCGAAGGCGCGCTGGTCGATGCTGATCGGTTCACGTACGGTTCCCCGTTGCAGATAGCGAATCAACGTCACTACGTTACCGGCAGGATCGCGCAACTCACGACGATCGCCCTCGTCGATCAACTGCCAGCCTGGCGGCAACTGCGGCTGCCATGCGCTGAGCGGCCAGTGGCTCAGCATGACATCCGCTAGCACCTGGCTGGCTGGCGGCATTTCGGGTAGCGCCATCATCTGCTGCGTATGAATCCCGTTTTTATCATAGGTCACACGGAACAAGCGAATGCCCAGCGAGGACAAACCCGCCAGGCTGATTTGCTGTGAATCGGCGCTTAACAGCACCAGCAGTGACTGGGTTTTGCCTTTGGCGTGGCCGGTCAGCAGTTGCTGCTGCTGAAACGCGGGTGAAATGCCCGGCGCAGGCAACGTGACGCGCACGCCCGGTTTCAGCCACGCGGTGGGCCGATCGGATGGGCTGTCATGCTGCGCACAACCGCTTAACAGCAGGCTCAGCATCAACAACAAAGCACCTGTTTTCATCGTTGCTTCCTTTTCCCTGGTGCCAGCGCCAGCGGCGCTAACAAGAATGCACAAAAGATCCCGCTGCACAGCACCGTACCAAAACCACTGATCGCCGCTGTGCTGCTGAACACCAGCATGCCCAGCGTCAGCAGTGTGGTCATCATCGCCAGCGTGACGGCCAGCATAGAGGTCAGCGGCGTACCGCGCGGATTACTGAAGAACAGCGTGTAATTGATGCCGATGCCCAGCACCAGAATCAGCGCCAGCAAGGCAAATAAGTTCAGGCTGGCGCCAATCCAGCCTAATGTTGCCAGCGCTGCCGCAAGCGACAACCAGGAAGGCAAGGCGCTGCGTAAACCCGCTTGCAGGCCAAGGCGCACGATGTAACTTGCGGTGATCAGCAACAACGCCAGCGCCAACAGGCCACTCAGCAGCGTACGCCAGAAACGGAACAGTTCATCGTAGCTGGCTTTGCGATCGACCCAGCTCACGCCCGCCTGCTGCGTAGCTAAGTCCAATAACGCCGCACTGTTTTTCACGCCATTGACCGGCACCAGCACGCTGCTGCGTCCATCCGGCAGCGAGAGCCACAGTAGACGCCAGCCCTCACTCAGCGGACTTGCCAGCCAGTTATCGGCTTTGACTGGCATCGGCGTTAAGTCGGCATGAGTTATCGTGATGCCCGCCTGTTTTAACCGCGCCAGGATAGTTGGCGCGGCCTGCTGCAACAACTGCAGATCCTGCTGCTGCTGGTCCAGCGAATTGAGCGGCAAGACACGAAAACCCGCCATCCAGCCCTGCTGCTGCGCCAGTTCTAGCTTGGGTGTCAGTGCGCTGAGACGTTGCAATGCCTGCTGCTCGTTATCCCCCCACACCACGAACCAGGTTTGGTCGGCCTGTTGTCCCGTCAGCTGTGCCAGTTGCCGATCCTGAGCCAGTAATTTAGCCGGAGCGCTCTGCAGATGGGCAATATCGTCATCGACATGCAGTTGCAGGATCCCGCTCAATGCATAGAGCGCCACCAGCAGTGGCAATCCGACTTTTAACAGCGTGTTGCGGCGCCATGCCGCTAACCAGCGCGCCAGCCACACCATACCGGGAATCGGTCGCACCGGCAGGCCACGCACCACCCATGGATAAAAACAGATCACCGTCAGGCAAGAAGCACTTAACCCGCTGGCGGCAAACACCGCCAGCTGGCGCAAACCGGGAAACGGCGCCAGCAACATCAGCAGCCAGGCAATCGCCGTGGTACCCAGAGCCAGCAGTAAAGTGGCCCGCACCTTGTGCAGGCTTTGCCATGGCGTGGACTGCTCGCCGTGTACCATGCGTTCCGTCAGATAGTACAAGGTATAATCGGCGGAGATGCCGACAATGCTGAGGCTCATCACTAAAGTCGTGAGATGCAGCTCACCAAAACAGATCAAGGTCAGCACCGTACCCGCCATCGCGCCTATCGCCACCGAGAGCGCACACAGCGCCAGCGGTCGCAGCGAGCGAAACACCAGCCACACCAGCAGCAGCAAGCCGGCCAGTGTGACGCTGCCGAGCGTCTCGACATCATGCTGCGCGCGCTGGCTGGCATCATCGCTAAACAGCACTGTGCCACGCGTTAACAGCTGCGCATCTGGCCAGCGCGTTTTTAACTGCTGTTCAAGCTGGTTGAGGGCGGTCACCAACTGATGACTTTGCTGAATGCTAAAGGCATTGCTCGCCAGTTCACCGTGCAGGAAATACCAGCGGCGCTGCTGGGCGTCATTCACGGTTAACCAGCCGTTATGCAGTACCATTTTGCTGGCATTCTGCTGCAGTGCCAGCTGCGCGCCACGCACCAGCATCAGCGGGTCGTTTTGAATTTCTTTACTGCTCACACCGGCAAACGCTGAGAACAGTTGCGCCAGAATCCAGTCGGCTTGTGCCGTACCGCCGTTTTGCAGACGGGCGCGCGTCAACGGATCGATCAGGCCGTTACGATGCTGGAAGGCGTAGGTGCCCCAACGCTGCATCTGGTCATCATCCAGCGCACCGCTCACCTGTTTCAGCATCGGCAGCGCCTGCAGCTGCGCTTGCCACCACTCTGCCGCTTCATCGCCGTGATCGTTATCGGCGCTCACCAGCCACACCAGCTGACGATCCAGCCGCTGCATAAACCCTTGCTGAATCTCTGCCGGCGCTTGCCCCAGATTTTGTTGCGGCAGTAAAGCCAGCACGCTGCTATTCAGCTGGCTGCGCGGCAACAGGATGGCAAGGGCCACCGCCAATGCCAGACAAACCGCCAGCCACAGCAGCGCAGCGGTTTTCTCACTGCGCTGGGGCAAAACGCGCTCGCTCTTCATCAGTCAGTTGTTTCGGCTCGGTGCGGGTATCACTTAAGGTGATGGCGGTTTTATCGCCCTGCTTATCATCCAGCGTAATGCTGTTAAGGAAGGCTGCACCTTGCAGATCGATGCGATTGAAGATTTTGTTCAGCGGTGCCGCCTTAGGCGTCAGGCTGAGCTGCCACTGGTCATTCCCTTTATCATGGAAATCGAGTTCAAAATTCTCGCGCAGCACCTTTTCGTCGGCCTGAAACAAGGCGCGCAGCAGATGATTGAACTGAAACATCTGTGGATTGCTGTCGGCGGTGATCACCTGCGGCGGCTGACCGCTCATGCTCTGCACCATGCGCTTATCATCGAGAATCAAGGTCATCACAAACGGCGTGGCCTGATGCCACCACAAACCTTGTTGCTGGGCGATTAATAACTGGCCACGCGACACCAGCGGCTGCGACATACCAGAAATGGTACGCACCTGCTCGAAGTTGGCGCGGATCACCGGCTGGCTGGCAAAACGCTGCTGCAGCTGATCCAACGTGATGGCCTGTGCGCTGGCACACAGCAACGTCAGCATCAGACAAAGAGTTCTGATCACGGTTTGACTCCCAGGCGTTCAAATAAAATATCGGGTGAAACGAAATTCATTTCCTGACTTGCCGCATCGACCGCCACCTGCAGCGTGTGTGCTTTGGTGGTGATCTGGCCCGCCACATTGCGGATGACATAATCGATACGCAGGCGGTTTTCGTATTCGGTAATGCGGGCTTCCACGCGGATCATCTCTTCACAGCGTAACGGCTGGCGATATTTGACACGCGTATCCACCACTGGCCAGACAAAACCGCTGGCGGTCATCTCACCGTAGCTGTAGTTGATGCTGCGCAGCAGCGCTTCACGCGCCACTTCAAAAAAGCGGAAATAGTTGCCGTGCCACACCACGCCCATCGGGTCGCAGTCGTGGAACGACACGGTTAATTCAACCTCAGCGCGCCAGATATGTTCACTCATCGCGGCTCTTCTCCTCTGGTAACGTCCAGAAATCGTAAAAGTTAAACCAGTCCAGCGGCGCCATCAGCGCATGCTGCTGCAGTCGTTCGGCATAGCGATCCACCGTGGCCTGCAGCGCCGCCTGTCGTTGGGCTCGCGGCAGCAGGATCGGATCGGCAAAGGGTTCACAATGCACTCGCAGTCTGCCCTGTTCCCGTAAGGCAAACATCAACAGCACCGGACAGCGTAAGGCGGCGGCCAGGACAAAAGGCCCCTGCGGAAACGGCGCCGGACGGCCCATAAATTCACTCCACACCACGCGGCGTTCGCCCCCGCGCTGGCGATGCACGGCGGTACGATCGCCAACAATCGCCACCCATTCACCGGCATCCAGTTTTTGCTGCAGCAGGATGGCGGTATCCGGGCCGATGTCGGTGACCGGCATCAGATTCACCCCGGCCTGCGGTGCGATGCTCTCCAGCACCTCGCGAAAACGCTGGGCGTTGTCGGTGAACACCAGCGCGTTGATCACCAGCCCACTGACCTGCTTTGCCATGGCGCGGCAGGCCTCGATATCACCCAAATGCGACGCGAGGATCAAATGTCCTTTGCCATCCGCTGCACGGATAACCGCTTCGGCACCCGGCGCAAAATCAATATCGCGCCCCCATTGCACATCCCCGCGCCAGCTGGCGACTTTGTCCAGCATGCTGTAACCAAAGCGCAGAAAGTGGCGATAGCTATTGATCGGCGTCGGCAGGGCTATCTGCTGTTTGCTGGCTTCGGCCTGCACCCGCGTCAGCCATTGCTGAGAAGCGGTACGCGCCTCACGTCCGCTCAACCAGTACACCGCCACCACTGGCCACAGCAACAGCACAAACGGCAGCCGCCCGGCGCGACGATACAACCACAGCATAAAACGCAACCCGCTCTGACCCCGACGTTCTGGCGTGGCGGCCCAGTGCTGCGCTGTTTTACCCCGGCTCAGTAACTGTGGGATGCGCGGCACCATGCCGAAGAACAGGCGCGTGTGCATCCATGAGATCCGCAGGTTGTCGTGCAA
>NZ_CAJCKS010000223.1:0-6606 GCF_903970985.1 Pantoea sp. ME81
ATTCGAAACTGGCAGGCTAGAGTCTTGTAGAGGGGGGTAGAATTCCAGGTGTAGCGGTGAAATGCGTAGAGATCTGGAGGAATACCGGTGGCGAAGGCGGCCCCCTGATGATTAACAGGCGGCGGCCTGCTGAGACTGATGCTGCGCGGCCATGACGGCCGCCGGCACGTCGGCCTTTTCCTGCCGCAGGGTTCTGCCGCGGTTGGCCTTTTCAAGCCAGGTGCGGAAATGCGTCATCATCGCCGCCGCGTGCTGCGCGTCCGGCGTACGGTAAATCAGCAGCCGGCTTTTGGTCTGGTTTGTGCAGTCGATGGCGTAAATCTCGATGCCGGCGTCGCGCTGCTCGCTTTCAATTGCTGTAAAATGCATCTGAGGCCAGCGGTTCACCTTCAGCATAAACTCACTTAAAATCATTTTTTTTCCTTTTATTGTTTTAAAAACGGTACTCTTTCACTGGTCCGCCCAGTGTAGAACGGGTTGCGGACTCTGCAAGCCGTCAGCGGGATATTAAGCGTAAAGGTTTCGTTAGCCCCTTGTTTTCAGCACCGGAGATAGCTGCAGCATGCGCCAGCGGGAGATATCCGGCAATCTGCCGGTGGGCTATCAGTGCAACAGGCAACAACACACAGGAGAGGCAGCCATGCTCAGCGAAGACAGGCTCAGTCACATCGCCGGCGATCCGGACAGCCATGACGCGGAGGCCGTGGCGATGGCGCAGGAGATCCTGCAGCTGCGCCGCACGCTGGGCGCGCCCTGGGCTGTGGTACAGCCGCTGGGCGAGCTGTATGTGGAGGACGGGAACGCGGCCATGATCTGGCCGGCGAGCCTGGCGGGGCGCGGCGACGTCTGCCTGTACCGCCTGGAGAAGCCTTCTCCGGCGGCGGAAGCCGCCACGCCCGCGGCAAAGCAGCGCGGCCGCCGAAAGAAAATGCCGGCGCAGGAGTGAGTTCCCTTCATGACAGCGCGACCGTGCCGCGTACTGACGCGGCATCGGAAAGTTTTCTGCAGGATATAGTTCCCGTTCATGTTCGGGCCCGCTGCCCTGTGGTAAGCTCTGCGCCCGAAACCTGCTGCCGGATAACCCCATGAAAAATGACTTTGAAGAAAAAATGGCCGACATCATGATTGGCGAGGCCGTTACGGCGCTGCTGGACGAGGACGTCGCCATCAGCTGGGCCGTGCTGACGGAGCGCCTGCGCGCGGCCATTGAGCATGAAACGGATGAAGACCGCGTTCGCGCGGGGCTGCGCGCTATTGAAGAGGTCCGGCGGGAAATGCAGATTCGCGCCGGTGAAAAGACCGGGGTGCCCGGCGCTGACGGTCTGTCAGCGCAGAAGCTTCACTGAGGTCACCCAGGGCGCAGCGGTATCCCCGGGGGCGTCTTTCTGATATACTGTACACTTATCCACCTTACGGACGGAGGTCATATGAACGATGACACCACCGCCGAAGATATCTACGCCGTTATCGGAACGGTCGTGGCGCACCTTCTGAAGCCGGACCAGCACCTTACCCTTCACGAAATTACCAGCGCCCTGCACGGCATGGGCGAAGCGGCGGGCGCGGCCGGAATGCGCGAAAGCTGCGAACGCGCCGTCAGGCTGCTGGCTCAGCAGATGCACTGACCTTCGGATTACTCCCGTTCTGACGTGCACCCCGCGCGCAATGACGGTGACGTGCCACACTGAGAAGTGTGAAATCGTTTAAACCGGGAGATGCCTGTGAAAGTCTGGATTGCCGTTACCCTCGCCGCCGCCGTCAGCTGCTCCGTGTGGGCCTCAAAAGGAGGATTCGACTCCCCGTCAGCGCTGGACGCCGCGCACGCTGTGCAGCAGAAGTAGCCTCAGAAGCCCTCGTCGTCCGGCGTTTTGCCCACCACGATCTCCAGCGCGCTTCGCAGCACGTCAAGCTGGACCACGTCTGAAGTGCTCTCGAGTTCGGCGATAAGATAAAGAATGATCGCTTTGCTGGTGACCTTTTTGCCGTGAATAACGATGTCCCGGATGACGGCGTCCAGCACGGCGGTCTCGGCGGCCAGCGCGTCGCCGCCGCTGCGGAAGTGCTGGATGATATCGGCTTCGGTAGTGGTGTGCTGTTCATTAAGCTGCATGATGTTATCCGTCAGGCCCTGTGGGCAAAGGTGGCCAGGCAAATGCCTGAAATAAAAACGGCCACCCTCCGGTAGCCGCATCCTGCGGGCGTCCTGCCACTTTCCGTCTGAAACGGAAATCTTTGCTGAGGGTCAGTGCTTGCGACCATTGTCAGGTGCGGGCTCAGCATTAAAAGCCAGTATTGCTGCATCACGGCTGCTGCTTACTTGTGGAAGAGTAGCTTCGACTTCATGAATGGCCATCATAATTGCTTCCAGTCGTTCAGCGTTCTGCTCGGTCTTTGTCATGGACTTTAGGACGCCAATCAGCCTGACAGCGCCAATGTCATCGCCGCTGTCAAGCATAGCTATGACTGCATCCCCCAAAACTACATCGACCAGTCTTTCTGATTTACTTCTTTGCATACCCGCGCCTTATGGTGCCTGTCATCCAGACAGAGTGCCAGTCGCCCAGTCCGGACGGCCCATGTATGCATGCTGCGGGGCGTTTTTACATGGAAACTGAAACTTAACGCTCGAACAACATACCGATAAGCGTCTGGTAATGACGCTCTTCTTCCAGGCTGGATGCCACTTCGAGGCGGCGTAACAGCTTGGTACAGATGGCCTTACGGTTAAGGTTCTTGCCCGCGCGCAGGATTTCAACGACAATCTGCCCCAGCGTTTCCTGCTGGGTCGGCGCCGATGCCTTGCTGAAGTAGTGCGCAATGTCGCTGGCGGAATCCGGGAATCTCGTATTGCTCTGACGCATGGTGAACCTCTCGGTGGTTAAAATGTAGTCGGCTCTGTCTGACCGTAAAGTTATACAACCAAATCAAACTTGTACAGCAATTGTGTTGCTGTACAGCTTATCTTTTTGTGCAAAAAGTGCTAGATGTTACTAAACAGTAACTTAGGTGAGTATCAGCGCGCGAATGATGAGCGGGTTAACGAAGGGGGTGTACAACGGTCAGAACAGCATGGCCAGCCCAGGTGCCGGGGCACAGGAAAGAAGCCTGCCCGGCGTCAGCCGGGCAGGCGGAGGGATGTATTCAGTGCGCTGAGCCACGGCCCGCTGCGGTGATCCATCTCAGCTCGTCCCGGTTGCCCGGCGATGACTCAAACCCGCGGAGCCAGCGTTTCGCCCCTCTTATCTGCACGCAGCGCGCAGGATTTTCCTCGGCGGCGGCCATCTCAGCCAGCTCGCGGATAAGCGAGCCAACGGTAATGTCCGCATTATTCATCGCCAGATGAACCGCCGCTTCGCCAATAATCATCTGGTTCTGGTCATGGTCATGGTCATGGTCATTATCAGGCATGCTCTGCTCTCCCTCCGCCTTATTACGGTATTTCAGTGTAGTCGCTTAACGGACTGAAAACCGGTTCCGTATAAATACTTTCCGCGCATTATCCCGTCAGTCAGAATTACGCTCAGCCGCACGGCAATAAAAAATATCCTGAATTCAGATGCCTGACAGGTTATCAGAGGTAACTGTCGGAAAATCCTGAATAAACCTTATGTGTGGTCTGAAATCGTTTTCATCCTGAGGTGCAGTCTGAGCATGTAAGTGTTTCGGTAATTAATCTCAGAAGAGGATTTAACAGGGCCTGAAAAATATGGATTATAAGCCTGCAGGGTACTGACCGTTAATATGCGCCGCATATAAGAAAAATCAGGGGGTAAATCCAGGTAGTTATTCTCCTTCAACATCAGAGAAAATTAGGAAATACAGATTTCCTAATTAAGCGCGCCGGGATAAAATTTACTTCCGGCGCGCGTCCTTGTGGTTTTATTTAAACTTCAGGTTTTGGTCCCCGCCGGCTGATAAGGCCGCCTTTACGGCCGGCCTCGCGCGCGCGATCGGGGCAGTTTTTGAAGTTGCCGCCGCTGGCGGCGCCGCCCTTGCTGCCCGCCTCAGAGGCGCGTGCCGGGTCGGCCGCGAAGTTTCCGGCTCCACCGCGTCTTACTGCTGTCATGATGTGTTCCTCAGATAAGAGTTGTCCTGTATATCAGACGGTTATAGTGTGGCACGTCTGTACAGGGCTGCCTGATTTCAGAATACTTTTTTTCAGGGGTATGACGGCGGACACGTATTGCAGGGTGGCTGAATCTGAAATGCGGGCCCGCTGGACCCTCGCGCTTGCGACTTCAGCGATATGCGCCAGGCTGTGTGAGCGGAACGGCGCGTGACATCCCTCCGGATGGAGAGTTGTTCTGCAGGCGCGCCGTGCCGCATTCGTATTACTTCTGCGCAGCGTTCAGGGGGTGCGTGCTGATGACAACCCGTCGCCGCAGGTGGCTTTCAGGCTCCGCGCCCCAGCAGAAGGCGGTCCAGTGGCCGCAAAATGCCAGCCAGCTGCGCACCGGGTGCAGGCAGCCCGACTCGCCCGTGCCGTCCCATACGTACACGTAGTGCTCCGGGTCGCGCAGCGCCCAGGCCACCATCCCCTCCCACATCACCTTTGCCGCGTTCGTCTGCGCGCTGTCGGTAATAATAATCGACCAGCGATGCAGAAAATGGCAGAAGAACCGGCGCGCCAGGCCGTGCACCGCCCCCTCATGCTGCGGCTGGCGGGTGCGCAACACCATGACCTGTATGCAGGCGCGCTCCGGCGAGGTGAAGTCTTCAGTTTCTTCCAGCCTCACCGCATACACGGTCTCCGGCCCGGGCTCCTGCGTGATTAGCCTGAAATGTCGCTCTGCTCTGTTCTGCCAGAGGACGTAGCCGAACGGCGTAACAAACCCGAACAGCGTAAAAGGCTCCACGTCGCGGGCAAGAAAGGCGCGGGTATCGGCCCGGTTGGTGTCTTCCGGATTCAGCACCTGACTGAAGCTGGTGTCGGGCAGGGTAATGGGCATGCTGTCGTCCGCCGTTACTTTTCTGTTCACTGAACCTCCCTGATAACCGGAGCGTTAATTTATGTCGCTGAATTGTCTACAATAACGGGTGGTGCTGTTTAAAAGGTAGAGCACCGCAGGATTACTGCTGTACACGTGCCTGTGCATCGGTTATTTTGCGCCCGACCTCATTAATCATGCACAGAGACTCCATGCGACAGGACGGACTACCGCCGGAAAAAGACCCCGGACTGACCGGCTACTTCAGCCAGGTCACCCACCCCTGCCAGATTGAGCTGCTGGGCCGCATCACCGTTGAAATCCTGCGTCAGGAGCGGCGGCTGACGCGCACCGCCTTGTGCCTGAAACTGATAAGGCGCCTCGACGGTACCGACGATGAGGCCGAGGAGGAACATCTGAAGGTTCTTCTCAGAATGCTGTTTAATCGCTGAGCCTGAGGGGTAACACCGGGAGTTCACCGGTTACGAAACGTTCGTCGTGGGAAGAGAGCGGCAACAGGAATGCCGTGCTGTCCCGGCGTACACACACGGTCCGCAGGTGGCGGTTACAGATAAACCAGACCTCGTCGCGGTCGTTGGAAAGAATGAAATAAGCGTCAGACGTTTCCGAAGGGTTAAAGCATCCCAGCGCCCGGTAGGCCGTCGTGAGGCTGAACCCGCTCAGCAGCGGCAGCGGCCGCGGCCCGCCGGGCAGCTCTTCCACTCTGAGATACAGACCCTGTTCCATCCAGAGCATGGCCACCTCCGTAGCGCATCTTCATTCTTCAGTAAAAGTTACGGTGCCGGGTGCCTCCCGGTGATTCAGAAAGGCTACCACCTGAATCGCGCTTTTGTTCCTGCTGTACCTGTGTAGCCTGGCCCCGTCGCACAGAGGGATTCACCGTGTTCAGAGCATAGCAGCCCGTTGGATTTTATTTTCTGACTTCTAAAAAAATAGCCAGACAGGCCATGGTTACTACTGCAGATGTCCAGTCAGAACCATTTTTGGCCCGTTTTTCTGAACAGATTCATGAAATTTTCGGATCATATGAACCGGGCAGGAATGGCCGTTTAAACTGTGCGGCTGCTTTACTCTGACGTCTGGGTATTTGCATTCACCTGGCTATCCGTTTGCGTTTTACCTGACCATCGCCAATAAAAAAATTGCCACTGATGCTGAGGTGGTACTCATGGCATTGCGTGACCGGAAGCTATGTGCCCAGGCTGTGTGAAAACTGTTTTGGTCGCTTAATCTGCGTAAAACAGGGTTGAAAGCAGCGCTCATACGTAAAATTTGGCTCAGCTAACCTGTCAATTAATTCCAGATTTTGCGTAGATGCACGCACTTCAGTTTTAGGTCAGAGTTTTCACACAGCCTGTGCCAGAAGGAGACGTTGCTAAGTCTGCATTCAATTAACTTCAAGGCAGCTGTTCGAAGTCAGCAATCTGGATACTGAAACTAAAAATGCACGCCTTTAATGAACCGAGTGGTTCTGTTAATATTGGCTTGTTTACAGGGAGAAACCACATGCGAACACTGACTGAACAGAAACAGTTTCAGCATAACCCAGTCATGCCCGAGCATGCAGTGTCAATTTGTCATAAACACCCGCGCAAACCGTTTATCCCCGCGGGCGATCTGTGTTTAAATGTGTATTGTTATGTTATAACGTAATTTC
>NZ_CAJCKS010000224.1:0-6594 GCF_903970985.1 Pantoea sp. ME81
AGCGACAGCCCGGCTGAGCCGTCTCCAAAGTTATCAATTGAGAGACTGATACCGGACTGCTTCAGCTGCCGCACCGCTGCGGAAAATGCTTCCAGCTGAGAGATGACCTCCGTCTCGCTGACGCCCAGTATAATTTGCTGCGGCACCAGCCCGGCGCTGTCGATGGCGCTCACGAGCCGGCCCACGGCGTCCGGCAGGGCAACCAGCGTCCCTGGCAGAATGCTGACGTACAGCATGATGTCGTCCGGGCACGACCTGCCGGCCCTGTTCAGCGCCCCGGTGACCGCCGCGAGATTGTGCTCGTACAGCGCCTCGCCGGAGAGTCCCGCCGGTGCGTCACCGGGCAGGGCCTCAAGGGCCGTGACCTCACGGCCGAGCGGGTCAACCACCGGGCGGAAGGTGACGCCCGCAGCGGGGGCCGGTGACCCGTTGTCGTCCGGCACAAAGTCCCAGTAGTCGGCGGGCAGGACCTCAAAGTAGTTCTCTTTCTCCCGGGCTTCCACGAAGGTTCGCAGGAACTGCAGGCCGCGATCGTCATAGGTCAGGCGGTATTTAGACGTGCCGCGGTCCAGCACCGCCTGCAGCACGCTGCCGCTGTCGTGGTGGCGCAGGTCGAAGAGCTCCATACCGTGGTTGCCGAAGCGACGTGACGGTGAGTAGTCGCGCATCAGTTCAACCACGTTGTGGTGGCGCCGGTCGGCGCAGATGCGAGCGTAGATGTCCAGCACGCCCTCCTCCGGGCCCTCCAGGATCTGGAAGAAGTGCGTGCCGTTAAAGAGCAGGATGCCCGTTACCTGATGCCGGGCGTTCAGCAGGCTGGCCTTCTCCACCATGCCCGGCAGGATGCGGACGGGCACCTCATCGGCGAGGTGGCTCCGGTAAATTATGGTTGTAAGCATTTTAGGCTCCGTATTGCCGCAGATTGTCACGGGCACCTTAGCAGGCGGCCGCGCTTTCTCAAACCGCACCGGTAACGGGCGTGGTGACAGGCTGAATGAACGTCAGGGAGCGTCAGAAACGATGACTTCTGACGCGGGCGGAGCCCTCTCATTATAATTATTGAAATAAATTATTACGGAACAAGGGTTTTTCAGAATATCCTCCGGGCGCTTTCGTCAGCGGGGTCTACAGTGTGACGTGAGGCTGTCATCAACGTAAAACGGAGGTAGTCATTTGACTGTTCAACACGACGGGAAAGGGCACGTCATTATTGGCGAAGCGGCACTGAGCCTGGCGCTGGGCGAAAAGGAAATAAGCGTGCAATCGCTTATTACCGAGCTCGGACACATGGCGGAGGCCGGCGGCAGCGATAACCGGCTCACTGAAATATCCGAAGCCAGAAGCTGGCTGAAGAGCTTCCACGAGCCGGAGCAGGCCGTCCGGCACGTACCGTACCTGCAGACCCTTGCGGGCCTGAACGACGAGAAGAACTGACGCCAAAGGACGTAGTCCGGCTCTGGCCGGAAGACGACGATGAAGATGACCTCAGCGGTCGCGCTCAGGCGTGTACCGGCCGGAGAACCTGTCAGGGACGACACCCTCCGATAGTTCTGCTCTTAAACCGACACAGACATCTCCCCGCGATGTATTCAGGCATACAGTAACTGTTTTAAGGAAAGGAAGCTGCTTCTGCCGACCGTGCGTGACCGACAGCAAGTCCCCCTTCAGATGCCGGGATCGTCTGGCGTATATCCCACGACCAGCTGAAGAAGTATGCGCAACGTTTCCTGCCTGCTCCCGTCCGTTTCATCCGTAATTTGTCTCATGATCTGCATGATTATGGTTTTGTTACTGATCGGTACTCCCTCTGCAAGGATGGTGCGGATGATGTCGTCCAGTGTCTCTTTTTCTGACTTAAACCGGTTACCGGTGCCAGACAGGTAGGCCTGAATGTGTGCGACCGAATTCGTATTTCTCATGCTGTGAAGGCCCCTGGCTGAATGTGTGCTGCGGCAGGCGATGGAAAAGAGGGTGACCGGCGTGCCCCGGCTGTGAAATACCCGCCTGATTAGTCAAGTATATGGCAGTAAACGAGGCGCGGAGCGGGCAGCGTAAGATTCAGAAAAAGCGGGGGAGGGTGGTCAATGCATGCGGAAAATCATTTATGTCGGTACAACAGCGGACTGAAGGCAGTCAACGTCCGTTGTGGGGAACTGGCTTTATTGTCACCCCTGCGTGCTGCTTAAATCGCGACAGAAATTAATTCCGTCCGTTATATAACCAGGCATACAGTGGCTGCTTTAACAGGGAAGGAGGTGAGATATGTGGCAGTTTTATTATCTGCTCAGGATGGGGCAGCAGGACCAGCTTCACGTGAAAGGGTGCGTATGCCTCGAAGACCACCCGGAGCGACGGTTTCTGGGCTCGGCCATCAGTTACCGGCACGCGTATCAGATTGCGTCACAGCGCCTGAGCGTACGGGCCTCCATCTGCCGGCGGTGCGTGGACGACAGCATGAAGGAGTCGGGGGGCTCCACGCTTTTGCCGGCCCCGTAACGGGTCGTTTTTACGCTTAAGTCACAGAACGGAGAATTCTTCACGTCAGATACCGTCACGGACCTAAACTTAACGTTACCCGATACCGGGTGACGGAGGTAACCATGGCTGACCGTAACGATAAAAATGTGAAGGATGGCAAAGACGCCGACCACAGCAAGCTGCCCGCGGGCAACAAAAAAGACACCAGGGACAGCGACACCATGAAGCAGAAGGGCGGGAAGTAGCCCCGCGGGAGCGCTGCATGTCTGAACACCCGATGCCTGATGACGCCACGCCCCTGCCGGACGGGATACCCGAGCCCGGTCACGAGGACGAGGTGCCGGGCGGCGACAGAGATATCCCGCCCGACCGGGGTGCCATCCCCCTTATTTAACCGCCTTCGGGCGGTTTTTTTTCGTACGTATTTATGCGCACCGCTTAAAGCGATACACTGTATATATCCCCAATAAGCGGAGCGCATCTGAAAAACGAACGTGAGATACAGGACCTGATGCACGAAGCCATCGGGCTGGCCATCAGGCAGATACTGCGTAGGGGCGAATCAGTGAACCCGCACGAGCTCATCGGTACGCTCTGGCGCCTGAAGGAGTCCAGCGCCGATATGGCCCTGCGCGAGGCCTGCAACCGGGCCATCCGGCTCTTTGCGGGAAAACTGAACTGAAGGGAGGGTAGCCCTGACCCGGCTCCAGCCTCACACAGCCTGGCCGCCGGCGTCGTCCGGCGTGTGCGTCACGACCAGCTCCAGCACGTTGCGCAGCACCGCCTGCCGCTGCGCGTTCTGCTCGCGTTCAAGCTCGCGAATGACGTGCATGATGAGCGTTTTGTTGGTCAGCTTGCCGCCCGGGGCCAGAATCGCCTGAATGGCCGCCTCAAGCTCGTCACGCTCTGCCGCCAGCGCCTCGCCACAGTTCTGCAGGCGGTCTCGAATGACGGTTACGGAATTTGTGTTTTTCATGCTGTGAAGGTCCCTGCCGGAGCAACCTGAGCGGATGACGGCGCTGGAAAGAATGACGCGATTTTTGTTGTGTTGCCGGGTGAACTGCATCCGCAGCGCATGCCTTCGTCAGTATCATTATAGGAGGGGAGGCAGAAAAGCGCTTCGTTAACCGGGCTATTGAATCTGACTCAGCATCCAGCTGAGCTTTTAATACACAAAGCAGAGCGGGCGCCTGTCGCCCGCCATGGCGGAGTGTTGTTATCTCATTTCATCGTCTTCATCAGCCTGCAGGCGAATGGTCGCCTCGCCGCCGGCACTGAGGTCGCCAGCATCGGAGAGCATCCAACTCTGAGCCGCGCCGCCGCGGGCGCCCACGGTGCGGAAATCACGCAGCCAGGCTATTGCCGCACTGATGCGGGCAATACGACCGCTGAGCTCTTCAGCTCTCAGCATAACGTTAAGCTCCGTCAGGAGAGAATCGACGGTTATTTCCTGTTCACGCACGGCAAGATTGACAGCTGCTTCACCAATAACTGCGTGACCGGTCATGTCTTCGCTGTACAACACGTTTACACCTCGCTTAAATAATGAATGAGAATGATGTTAACCACGTCTTAATTATAGCAATTGTGATGGGGATAATTAAATTCCTTCCGTTGTCATGACCTATAGATAAATAAGGAAAAATATACTGAACCTTTGTGGGTTTATATAAGTGACTGATGTGTGGCTGTTTATTTAAGTAATCTGATTATGTTTTTGTGTGATATGGATTTCGGGTGCGTTAGCTCCGGGTGTCCTTGTGTCAGACCATGCACGGAGAAATATTTTAACAAGGCTGGCAGGACCCATCTGCCCGTATCAGGTTCACCATAACAACGTGTCATGCTTATATGTCTCTTCGGGCGCCTTAAGCTGGAAGGAGTTTATTCACCGCGCGGGGTGTCCAGCAAATGATAATGAACGACAGGTTTAAGGTTTAAGATTTCGGTTTGTTTTTATAGCGAATCCTGACTGCATAAAATATTCCCTTCACTCTTTCTGATTCAGGATGGAATAAAATTCATCCTTTAAAAGGATATGTATTACTGGTTGTGTGCCAGATGTATCAGCACGATAACGTGCCAGTCGCCCAGACAGTGAAATATTCCCGTTCTGACTGCTGTGAGCGGCAAGCGGCATTATATTTCTGCCGTCCATTTTGTTGGAGTTACTTTACGTAAGAACATGGCCCTCAATTAATTGTTTATAAGGCGCAGGACTTCGCGATATTAACTGTTATATAAAATTTATCGCCATTCAGCAATATACGTGCAGTCAGCCTGTGCCTTCCAGTGGCCAAACCGCCGGAAATTCGACTGGTGTTCATACGAACGTTGCGACTGAACGGAGCGGGCCAGTCAATGGAGTGAATGTTGCTCACGGGCTTCAGCGCGCGGTTTTTTTGCTCTGCACGCCAGCCGGGACAGGCCAGGGTACCCCTCTGTATTCACGCTCTCCGTCATCTCCCCGAGAAGCCGGATAACCTCCTGTACTACGCAAGCAGGTCCTTTGACGCCGGCCCAGGTCGCCGCCCTCGCCATAGGTGCTGTGTGCGCTGACGTGGCGTTACGGCGTCACCGTTAAACACTGGTATGCCGAAGTCGGCTGCGACTACTGCGGATGGGTAGTCTACCCAGAGGGCGTCCAACTGCATGAGCGCTGTGACTCGCTGGAGTGGAGCGAGGAGGAATTTAAGGACGGCTACTTTGACGTGACCGGGCCGGACTGGATTATTGACAACGTGGCCAGCTACGGCTGCTGAACCGGAGGCGGCGGGGTAACCCGCCGGATGAGCGATGAGAGAGATGACCGTACGGAAATTCAGGGCGCGTCTGGCCGCCATCGGCGATGACGAGCTGTGCTGCGGCGCCTTCTGGCAGGCAGATGACTTCCTTCGCCAGCGCCCGGCGTTGACGCATGAGGAAATCGTGGCGGCGATAGAGTATGCCGAAGACCATCACGATGCGAACGAGGGATTCAACTGGTGGCACCTGGAGCAGGCCATCGATGGCGTCATGCCGGAGGAGGTCGAAGAATAACGTCTGCGCATGTTGCCTGAAGTGCAGTATCCGCCTTGGTGCGGCCCGGCACGACGGCATCAGAGCAGACATGAAAAAGGAAGTCGCTGCGCTCCGCCTCTGTGCCGCCCCCATCCACTGGCCGGAGGCGGCAGGCATAAAGTGCGGTGCCCTAGCGGTAGCCGGGCGGCTTCGCCTGCCTTCCTGTATAGCGTTCCTTATGAAAACTACCGGCTCATGAACTCATCAGTGAAACTTTCAGCTTAAAATTGTCATTGAGCTAAATAGCCCCTTCTGAAGTAAAGAGCATTGACTCTTAACACAACTGCTCAACCCGTTCCCCGCCCTACGGTGGACATTCAGTCCGCTCCGGCGGGGCGTGCGGCTTCCGGTGTCGCCCCTGTTTGCTCCGCTGTCCGCCCGTCTGTGTGGAGGTCACAGCACCACTACCGGTGCCCCCTTCATACACAGGAGCATCACTATGTCTCGATTCATGCACGGCGACAGCGTACAGGTTATGGGCGGCTTTCCGGATAAAAGCATTGATTTCGTCCTCACCGACCCGCCGTACCTCGTCGGTTTTAAAGACCGTTCCGGCCGGTCAATTGCCAACGACGTTAACAGCGAGTGAGATCAGCCGGCGAGCAACGAAATGTTCCGGGTGCTCAAAGACAAAGCCTGGCGGTGAGCTTCTACGGCTGGAACCGGGTAGATATTTTTATGCAGGCGTGGAAGGCGGCGGGGTTTCGCGTGGTGGGCCATATCGTGTTCACCAAACCCTACGCCCGCGCGGCCTGATGAACGGAGAAATGATGATGAACGATCACACTATGCACCCTGAGACCGACACCCTGGCGGCCGACGTCGCCGACCTGGAAGAATCGCTGTATGAGTTTCACCTGCGACTGCGCGACATGATTGCGCGCCACCTCTGGCACGGCGCCAGCCGGGAACAGCGCATGACGGGCCTGCTGATTGAGGGGATCGACAGCGACCTGGTTGAACTCTACCGGCGCGCGGCCGTGATACAGAAACAGCTGAGGGCGTGACTGATTAAAAATAGAACACCCCTCTACATCCCTGACGGCGTATGGCAGG
>NZ_CAJCKS010000225.1:0-6571 GCF_903970985.1 Pantoea sp. ME81
ATTAGGATAAGGCAGGCGATACACCTCTGAGGCGAACGGGCCGAAGTTCTGTTTATACGGCTGGCTCATCCCCGTCAGGGTACAGCCTAGCAACGTACGCCCATGGAAGGCACCATCAAACGCGATAATGCCGCTGCGGTTGGTGTGCGCACGGGCAATTTTCACCGCATTTTCTACCGCTTCCGCCCCGCTGGTGAAGAACACGCTTTTGAAATCTTCACCTTTGCCCACCAGCGCATTCAGCCGCTGCGCCAGCTCGATATAGCCCGGGTAGGCAACGACCTGGAAACAGGCGTGTGACACCAGCCCAAGCTGTTTTGTCACCGCATTCACTACCGCCGGATGGTTATGGCCCACATTAAGCACCCCAATCCCGCCGACAAAATCGAGGTAGCGATTGCCCTCGACATCCCACACTTCACTGCCTTTTGCCCGCTCAATCACCAACGGATGCGCGGTGACCACACCACGCGGCACGTTCTGTTCACGAGCATCCAGTAACAGGCCGTTATCGCTATACGTTTGCTGCTCCGCCATGACATTCTGCATTTTCAAAATCCTCATCCACGTAACGTTCGGTTGGCTCAAGTATCGCAACCCGTTGGTTTCTCACGCTGCCGTAATCAGCCAGGCAGCGGCATTTCGTTTCAAAATCATCTGCCAATCAGCAGGGAAATTCTGCACGCAGCGCGTGGCGGGCGATGGCCGTCAAAGTCTGAATACCGTGCGGGATCAGTGCATCGTTGAAGTCGTAAGATGAATGGTGCAACGGCTGGCTGGGTGCCGATCCGATCCACAGATAAGCCCCCGCTCTGGCCTGCAACATAAAGGCAAAATCTTCCGAGGTGAGAGCAGGCTGTCTGGCTTGTTCGGCAGGCATGCCCGCCTCACGCAGGGCATCCAGCGCCAGTTGTGCAGCACCCGCATGATTGACCGTGGCCGGGTAATAACGCAGATAGCTCACCTCTGCCTGCAGACCGTGCGCCGCCGTGACATGTTGCGCCATTTCACGCAGACGGCTTTCAATGATGTCCTGCGCCGCCGGGCTGAACGTACGTACCGTGCCGGTGATACTGGCTTCCGCCGGAATCATGTTGTGTGAGAAACCGCCCTGCATGCGTGTTACCGTCAGCAAACCCGGCTCGCAAGGGTCAAGTGCGCGCGCCACCAGCGTATTGAGCTGCACCACCAATTCACTGGTGGCCAGCAAGGTGTCACGCGTCAGGTGTGGCTGTGCCGCATGACCGCCACCGCCCTTTACCGTGATATCAAAACGGTCCGCCGCCGCCATGATGGCACCCGGCCGCGTCTGGACTTCGCCCAGAGGCAGTTCGGGCCAGTTATGCAGGGCAAATACCGCATCGCAAGGGAATTGCTGAAACAGGCCGTCATCGATCATCGCTTTCGCGCCGGCTAAACCTTCTTCCGCTGGCTGGAAGATAAACACCAGCGTGCCGTCAAAATTACCCTGCTGAGCCAACTGGATAGCCGCGCCCAGCAGCATCACCGTGTGACCATCGTGACCGCAAGCGTGACAGACATTGTCATGCACACTTTTCCACGGCTGAGTGCCGTTATCCTGCATCGGCAGCGCATCCATGTCCGCGCGCAGACCTATCATGCGCGGGCTATTCCCACATTTCAGTACACCGACCACGCCGGTTTTACCCAGGCCGCGATGCACCTCAATGCCGTGCTCTTGCAGCACCTGCGCCACGATGTCGCTGGTGCGCGTTTCCTGATAGCCCAGTTCGGGATGGGCGTGCAGATCCCGTCGCAGAGCGACTAATTGATCCAGTTGCATATCAGTATCCCCGGTTACGATCGATAAGGCCGACCATCGGTTCGCCGCGTTGGTAGCGGCGCAGGTTATCGAGCAGCGCAGCCACCGCGCTGTCGGTTTGCGTCTGGCTGGCAATGTGCGGTGTGAGCCAGATCGCCGGATGCTGCCAGAAAGGATGCTCTGGCGGTAAAGGTTCGGGATCGGTCACATCGAGCACGGCAGCGCTCAATTGTCCGCTGGCCAGCGCCGTGAGCAGATCGTCATGATTTAACTGCGGGCCACGCCCCACCTGTACCAGTGCGGCTCCGGCAGGTAACTGCGCAAACAGCTCAGAGTTGAGTAAACCGCGCGTGCTGTCAGTCAACGGCAGCAAACACACCAGAATGTCGCTGTGTGCCAGAAACTCAGCCAATTGCTCAGCGCCATGCCAGCAGCGCACGCCCTCGAGTTCACGCGGTGTCCGGCTCCAGCCAGCACACTCAAACCCTAATGACACCAGCTGCTGCAAAGATGCCTGGCCGAGTTCGCCTAAGCCCATGACGCCCACCCGCCGCTGATTGGCGGTGCGAATCGGGTGCGTTTGCCACGTTGCTGCGCGCTGTTGCTGGAAATAGCGCGGCATATCACGATGCAACCCCAGCACGGCAAAAGTGACGTACTCCACCATGCCTTGCGTCAGGCCGGGTTCGATCATGCGCACCACCGGCAAATCGGGCGGCAGTTGGCTGAGATCGAACTGATCGGCCCCCGCGCCCACCGACAGTAGCGCTTTGAGATTAGGGAAGGTCGCCATGACATCTTCTGGCGGTTGCCAGGCCACCAGCAGTTCAACCTGTTCTGCGTCACCCACATCCGGCCAGATATGCATCTGCACATCCGGTGCATGTTCAGCCAGCCAGCGCTGCCAGTGGGCTCCACGCGTGGCTTCCGATTTATAGACGATATGCATCACGCCATCGCCTGGGTCATCAACCCAAACGCCTGCATCTCACCGGCTTGCGGTGACCAAGGCGTTCCCCGATACATGGTGGTGGGCGCGTCAACCTTGACCAGCCCCAGTTTTTCCAGCCAGCTCGCCAGCGGTAAAGCCGCATCGGTATCGATGCGCACGAACTCGCCGCGTAAAGCCTGCATCAGCGCGGCAATTAACGCCTGTGCCACCTCGATATTGCGCGCAATCACCGGGCCAATTGCCCAGCCGTGACCAAATCGGCGCAGGCTGGCAAACCCTTGCACCCGCTGCTGCGCGTCATGCAGCAATACCGTTTGATGGTCAGCGATCAGCGTTTGCATCAACTGTGGACGCCACATACCGTGAGCCTGATGGTCTAATTCGGTGAGTAGATCGACGTCATTCGTCTCGGCATTACGCAGCGTTAAACCGGTGGGGAGACTCACCGCAGGCACCATTGCCAGCTCACGTGTCTGGTGCTGTTGGATGGTGCCCGTCACCTTAAAGCCGAGCTTCTTATACAGCCCCTGCCCCATTTCCGTGGCATGTAAACGAATCACGGCGTCCGGGAATTTTTCCATCACGGCCAGCATCAGCTGCTTACCAATGCCGCGCCCCTGGCAGGTGGGATTCACCACCACCAGACCAATGGTTGCGGCGTGTTCACCCCAACGCCAGCCAAAGGCGCTGCCAACAAATTTGCCCTGTTCTTCAGCGACCACGCCTTCACCCAATGCCAACGCCTGCTGCCAGTCTTCACGACGATGCGGCCACTTGAGCTGTTGGGTGATGGCATAGCCGTGTTCAATATCGTCCTGCGTCATGGCGCGTAATGTGATCATCTGCTGCTCCTTTCTTGTAAAACATACCCGCGACGTAGCGGCGCAATCTGCTGCGCGAGCGGTTTCGCCATTAAGATGTGCGATTTATCGCATCGCTACGAATGCCGTGATATTTATTCTGCTTTCAGCACTTCTTCGTGCTCATCCAACCAACCCTGTCGCAGCTCCGGCACCGCCCGTTTAAGACGTTCGAAGTACAGCTCACTGGTCGGCTTATCATATTCAGCGCGGGAAATCTGCGTGACGATGCGGCCTGACTTCATCACCACGATATCATCGCAAACGGCGCGCACGGCATGCATATCATGGCTGATAAACAGCACCGACAGTCCCAACTCACGACGCAGTTCGCTGATCAAATCCAGTACGGCGGCGGCGACCACCGTATCTAATGCCGATGTCACTTCATCGCACAGAATCAGATCCGGCTCCGCCGCAAGGGCACGAGCCAGATTCACACGCTGCTTCTGCCCACCGGACAGCGCCCATGGGCGGCGCCACAACACTGAGCGCGGTAATTTGACCAGGTCCAGTAACTGATGCAGACGCCGCTCAAGATCGGCCCCTTTCAGACCGTGGAACAGCACGAGCGGGCGAGTAAGAATACGTTCCACGTTGTGAGCCGGGTTCAGCGCGGTATCCGCCATCTGGAACACATACTGGATCCGCCGCAGTTCGTTATCCGGGCGTTTGTGCATGTCGCCATTGATGTAGTGACCATTAAACAGAATATGACCGTGACTCGGGGCATTAAGGCCGGCAATCGCATGCGCCAGCGTGGTTTTACCCGAACCCGACTCGCCGATAATGCCAATCGCTTGCCCTTTCCACAGCTTGAGATTGATATCTTCCAGAATCAGCGTTTTCGGTTTGCCCTCACTGTCACGCGGGCCATAACCAGCGCTGAGATCGCGCACTTCCATCAGCGGCTGTGCATTAGCCTCTGCACAGGTCCAGCTGCTCTCGCGCTCTTTCTGACGAGCGGCATCCATCAGCAGTTGGGTATATTCGGCCTGCGGCGCACCAATCAGCCGCTCTGTAGAGCCATATTCCGCCATTTTTCCGCGCAGCAGCACCAGAATTCGATCCGCCATCTGCGCCACCACCGCCAGATCGTGACTGACATAGATGGCTGTAACGCCGCGCTGAGCCACTACGCGACGAAATGCTTTTAGCACTTCCACCTGGGTAGTGACGTCCAGTGCCGTGGTCGGCTCGTCGAGGATCACCACATCTGGATCGCCAATCAGTGCCATGGCCGTCATCAGACGTTGCAGCTGTCCGCCAGAGACCTGATGCGGGAAACGGTCGCCAATGGTGTCAGGATTCGGCAGTGCCAGCTCGCGAAACAGCGTGATCGCCTTTTCTTTGGCGGCTTTGCGTTTCATGGTGCCATGAATCACCACAGGCTCGATAACCTGGTCGAGAATACGCATCCCCGGGTTGAAGGAGGCTGCTGCACTTTGGGCGATGTAGGCCACTTTGTTGCCGCGAAATTCGCGCAACTGGCCGGGCGACAGACTACGCACGTCGGTGCCCGACAGATGAATGTTGCCCTCGGCGATGCGACAGCCGTGGCGCGCATAGCCCATCAGCGCCATGGCGATGGTGGTTTTACCCGAACCGGATTCACCGATCAGCGCCAACACTTCGCCTTTTTGTACGGTAAAACGGATATCTGAAACCAGATCGATCTCTTCGCCCTTATCCGTCTCGGCGGTGACACGCAGGTTTTCAACGGAGATCACGGGCATGGCTGTATGGGGTGTCACGTTCATGCTCCCTCCTTCGCCAGCGTCAGCGGACGCATCTGTTGCAGGCTGTCAATAAACAGGTTGGCGCCGATGGTTAAACTGGCAATCGCCACTGCCGGCATCAATACCGCAGGCGAACCGTTAAACAGGCCTTGTAGATTTTCACGTACCAGCGTGCCCCAATCAGCATAAGGTGGTTGCACGCCTAAGCCCAGGAAGCTCAAGCCGCTGAGTAACAGCACGATATAGACAAAACGCAGGCCAAAATCGGTGAGCATCGGATGCACCATATTCGGCAGAATGTCATGGATAGCCACGTACCAGCGGCTTTCGCCACGCAGTCGTGAAGCACGGACATAATCCATATTGCGCAAACTGCTGGCCATAGCGAATGCGATACGGAACGCACCGGGCCAGTAGGTGAAGATGGCTGTCAGAATCAGCATCGGCAGCGAGGAACCAAACACGGCCACAATCATCAGCGACAGCACTTTGCCTGGCAGCACCAACATGGCATCGTTGATGCGGCCCAGCAACTCTTCGAGCCAGCGTCCTGCAACGGCGGCCAGCAGCGCCAGCAAGGTGCCGATTAAACTGGCACCCAGCGCAGCGGTTAACGCCAGACCAATGGAGAACTTCGCACCGTATAAGATGCGGCTGAGGATATCGCGACCGAGATAATCGGTGCCCAGCAGGTTGTCAGCGGTCATCCCTCCTAGCATCGGGCCACCACCGATATCCTCTACGCTATGCGGCGCCAGTTGATTGCCGAACAGCGCCATCAGTACCCAAAACAGCGAGATCAGCAGGCCAATGCGACCGGAGATCGACAGCGACTGAAAAATTCGTACAGGAAGCAGCAAGCTATTCATCAGCTCCTCCATTTTGGGTTAAAGGCGATAGTGAGGATGTCAGCAATCAGCAGCAGCACCAGATAACAGGCGGCGAACATCATCACGCACAGCTGCACCACTGGCAGATCGCGATTACTCACGGCATCCACCAGCGCACTGGCGAGACCGGGGTAGCTGAAGATCGACTCAATAATGATCACGCCACCAAACAAGTAAGACAGGCTGAGCGAAATGGCGTTGGCAATCGGTCCCACCGCATTCGGCAGCGCATGACGCAACACGGCACGCAGCGGCGCAACACCATTCAGCATCAGCTCGGCAGAGCGCCGAGTAGGGACAGAGCGGATGCCCCGCGGGTCGCACAGGACCGGAGGACAACATTAATA
>NZ_CAJCKS010000226.1:0-6545 GCF_903970985.1 Pantoea sp. ME81
CACGAAATGTTTTCCGCGTAAGCCACGCCACCCCAATTCAGTTCCAGTTGCTCGAGCGCTTCGCGATAACCACTTTCACGCTGATGCGAGTAAAGGTAGCGCATATCACAGTTAACCAATGCAATTCTGTAATGATTTTGGCCAGTTTGTGGTGCAGTTTATCGCCGCGATTGTCATGGTGGTGGCCGTGGCGATGCATCTGGGCGGTTTCGGCGAGCTGCTCACCATCTGGCAACACCTGCCTGCCACCCACACCGACATCGTTCAGGAGCCGTATACGCTCGGCTTTATCCTCGCCTACTTTGTGATTTACACCCTGAGCTACAACGGCGGCACCTGGAATCTGGCACAACGCTTCATCGCCGCACCGGCGGGTCGCGATGCACGTAAAGCGGCGTTGCTCTCGGCCGCACTTTACCTGATTTGGCCGCTGATACTGTTCTGGCCAATGTGGGCGGCACCGCTGCTGTTCCCCAATCTTAGCGATCCTTCACGTTCATACTCTGTGATGGCGATGGAATTACTGCCGAATGGGTTAATCGGTTTAGTGCTGGTGGCGATGTTCACTCATACGCTGTCGATGACTTCATCAGATGCCAATGCCATCACGGCGGTGGTCACGCGTGACATTCTGCCCGGCATGCTGCCGCGCCATTTTCAGCGCGGTAAAAGCTCGCTGCTCGTCGCGCGTCTGACGGCTTTTCTCTTCATCATCACCACGTTGATTATCGCCATGAATGCCAGCCGTTTCGGCGGTGTGCTGTCTCTGCTGATTATCTGGTTCGGTGGATTAGTGGGGCCCATTTCGATTCCGATGCTTTTAGGCTTACTGCCCGCATTTCGTCGTAGCGGCAGTGCCGCGGCGCTGGTGAGTTGGGCCGTGGGCGTGGGCACCTTTTTCTGCGTGAAATTTATCTTTACTGATGTCAGCACTGCCTCTCAGGTGGCCGCCCCCGTGATGTCATCGCTGGTGCTGTTTGTGGTGATGGGATGGCTGCGTCGTGCGCCGGTCAGTCCGGAAGTCGACGCGCTGCTCGCGGCACTCAATCAGGATCAGGATATGCCCGCCAGGGCGCACTGGCCGAAAAGTCACAACGCTTCTCAGGAGGGATAAGAATGACGCTTTTACAACAGGGAAAGCGCGACCGCTTGTGGGTCAAGCGCTTCGCCCATCGTGATGCATTAGGCATCGCGGCGGCACAGGATGCCATCGCCCATTTGCAGCATTTATTGCAGCAGCAGGCAGTGGTGCGGATGGTATTTGCTGCCGCCCCCTCACAACATGAGTTTCTAGCCGCACTGGCTGCCGCGCCGAATCTCGACTGGCAGCGCATCCACGCGTTCCATATGGATGAATACATTGGGTTGAATGAGGATGCGCCGCAGCGCTTTAGCCATTTCCTGCGTGAACATCTGTTTGACCGCGTACAACCTGGCGAAGTGCATCTCATCCCTTCGGGTGGCGATCCGGCGGGAGTGTGTCGCGAATATGCGCGCAAGTTGGAGGCGGCGCCGATCGATGTGGTCTGTCTGGGCATTGGTGAAAATGGTCATCTGGCGTTTAACGATCCGCCGGTTGCGGACTTCAGCGATCCGCTCAGCGTCAAGCCAGTGGAACTGGATCATGCCTGCCGACAGCAGCAGGTTAACGACGGCTGTTTCACAACGATCGAGCAGGTGCCAACGCACGCGGTGACGCTGACGATTCCCGCTTTGATGCGTGGCACCAGGCTGTTCTGCATGGTGCCGGGCGCGACCAAACGCGCAGCGGTGCAGGCAACATTGCACGACGCGATATCCACGGCTTGCCCGGCAACCCGATTGCGCCAGCATCCCAACTGCACGCTATATACCGACGCCGATGCCTGCGCGGAGGTGATTTTTGACTGAAATGCTATTACGCGGTCGCGATTACCGCACGCTGGATCCGATTGAGCTCTACATGTGTGAAGGCCTGCTGGCAGAGGTGCGATCGTTGCCAGAGCCTGACAACGATCTGATTCTGGCGCCGGGGCTGGTGGATCTGCAAGTTAACGGCTTTCAGGGCGTGGACTTTAATCACTTTCCTTTTAGCGAACAGGATGTGCTGAATGCCACGCACGCGTTGTGGCAACAAGGGGTCACCAGCTTTATGCCGACGGTGATCACCGCTCAGCCCGGAGAGATTGCGCAAGCGTTGCAGCGACTGGCCAGCGCCTGTGAGCACTATTCGGACGTCGCGCTGGCGGTGCCGGGTTTTCATCTGGAAGGGCCATTTTTGTCACCGGAGGATGGCCCGCGCGGTGCGCATCCACGGGAGGCGATCTGTGCGCCGGATGTGTTTCTGTTTGAAAGCTGGCAACGGGCCGCGCAGCAGCGCATTGGTTTGCTGACGCTCTCAGCGGAATGGCCGCAAAGCAGCGAGCTCATCCGGCATTGCGTGGCGCAGCAGGTGCGAGTGGCGATTGGGCACACCTCAGCCTCTGCCGCGCAGATTCATGATGCGGTGCTGGCGGGCGCTTCGCTTTCAACTCATCTGGGCAATGGCGCCCACCTGCAACTGCCGCGCCATCCCAATTACATCTGGCAGCAGCTGGCGGAAGATGCGCTGGCGGCTACGCTGATTGCCGATGGTGATCATCTGCCCGCGGAAGTATTGAAAGTCTTTATGCGGGCAAAGGGCGAGCAGGCGCTCTTGGTGAGTGATGTGACCTGCTTTGCCGGACAGCCGCCGGGCATCTACGATTCGGCAATAGGCGGACGCGTGCAACTGAGCGCGGAAGGGCGGCTGAGCATGGCGGATGCGCCACAGTTGCTGGCCGGTTCCGCGCGGGGCCTGCTGGATGGCGTCAATTTTCTGCTGCGGCAAAAATTAACCCCTTTGCAGCAGGCGATTGAGATGGCCTCGATTCGACCGGCACGGCAGTTAGATTTGCCACAGCAGCATGGGTTGGCACCCGGCGCACCGGCGGATGTGTTGTTGCTGAAACCCCAGCCAGATGGGAGCGTGGCGTTAGTCGCGTGTATCAAAAAGGGCAAAAAGGTGTGGCAAGCCGCCTCAGCCTGAAGCGCGATTTTATTTTCCTCACTAACGGTGTGATAAGTAATAGCTTATCCGCCGTTACGCTTTGTTTCTCCAGCGAAATTCTCCTGCTTTGCCAGGCTTACTGTTTGTAGGGATTTAATGTCGTCAAATCCAATAACAACGCAGGAGGCTAATCGTGAGCTATCAATCTGTCGTGGAACTCAAGTCGCTGGCGCAGCGCAAACCCACCAAATTCACCGTGGGTGATATCGATATGGTACTGATTCGCGATGGCGAACGAGTGCAGGCGTTGCAGGCAAAGTGCCCCCATGCAGGAGCGCCGTTAGAGCAGGGTGCAATTTGCGGCGACAAGCTGGTGTGTCCGTGGCACAAGGCGGTATTTCAACTGCGCGATGGCAAAATGTGTGAGCCGCTGGCATTGGCCAACCTCAAACGCTATCCGGTGCGCGTTGAACAGGGCACGGTGCTGGTGAATCCACAAGCGATGTCACCCGCCAGTGCGCCCGCCGCTCAGGGCGAATCACCGGTGTGCGTGATTTTAGGTTCCGGAGCCGCAGGCAGTGCGGCGATCTGGACGCTCCGCGATGAAGGTTTCAGCGGGCGCATTGTGCTGGTGGAGCGCGAATCCGCCGCCCCTTACGATCGCACCGCGCTGAGCAAATTTGTGCCTTCGGGAAAAATGGCGATTGAGGATGTGCCTAAACTGCTTAAGCCGGATGTGCTGGGTTCGCTACAGCGTATTCAGGGCGAGGTCGCGCAACTCAAGGCGCAGGATAAGACGTTAATTCTTGCTGATGGTCAGACAGTGAAATTTGACCAGCTACTTATTGCCAGCGGCGGCGTGCCGCAGCCTCTTAACATCCCCGGTAAGGATTTGCAGGGTGTGCATCTGTTACGTTCGCTAAATCAGGCGGATGAACTGCTCAAACAGGTGGATCAAACAGAGCAGCTGGTGATCATCGGCAATAGTTTTATCGGTATGGAGATGGCGGGTGCACTGCGCAATCGTGATGTGGATGTCACGGTGATTGCCCGCCATCCATTGCCGTTTGCTAAGCAGTTTGGTGAAGAGATTGGACGCTATTTTCACGATCTGCACCGCAGCAATGGGGTGAAATTTGTTGAGGGTGAGCCGGAAGCGCTGGAAGGGAAAGAACAGGTGCAAGCGGTGCGTCTGAAAGGGGGCAAATCGGTGCCAGCAAGTCAGGTGCTGTTTGCCACTGGCGTAAAACCGGCAACGAATTTCATCCATGATTTGCCACTGCAGGACGATGGCAGCCTGCTCGCCGATGGGCAGTTGCGCGTGGCTGACAATATCTGGGTCGCGGGCGATATCGCCCGTTATCTCACGCCGCGTGGTGCGCAGCGAATTGAGCATTATCGTGTGGCGCAGCAGCAGGGGCGAATCGCGGCTCTCAATATACTGGGCAAAGGTGTGATGTACGATCGCGTGCCGTTTTTCTGGACCGCGCACTATGGCACGCGTTACGAATACCTGGGCCATGCCGAAGAGTGGGACGGGTACCGACTGCTGGGATCGCTTCAGGACAAAAGTTTCATCGCCTTTTACTCTCGTCAGGGCATCATCGCGGCCGTGTGTTCAGCAGGGATGTACACGCTGACGGCGGCGCTGGTGGAAGCCATGCAGCAACCGATGACGCTGGCGCAAGGGCTAGCGCTATTTGAAGCCTATCAGGGACAGGGCGCGTAAAAAAGGGGGGGGGGGCAACACTGGGCGGGATCAGGTGCGCGGGCAGACGCACCTGATGAAACCCAATAGGTTACTGCTTACTTAATGCTTCGGACTTGGCCATACACTGCTGCATTGCGTTGATCACTGCCGCGCGGAAGCCTTTCTCCTCCAGCAATTTCACCGCTTCGATGGTGGTACCGCCAGGTGAGCACACCATATCTTTCAATTCGCCAGGGTGTTTACCGGTTTCCAGTACCATCTGCGCGGAACCTTTTACCGCCTGCGCGGCAAATTGATAAGCCTGCGCACGCGGCATACCGCCAAGCACGGCAGCATCTGCCATTGCTTCGATAAACATAAATACGTAGGCCGGAGCCGAACCACTCACACCGACCACGGCATGAATCAGATATTCATTTACCACCGCCGCTTTGCCGAAGCTCTCGAAGATGCCAACCACTTCGTCGACTTCATGCGGTTCCACCAGTACGTTAGGGGTAATCGAAGTCATGCCTTCGTTCACCAGCGACGGCGTATTCGGCATCACGCGGATGATTTTGCGGTCGTGCCCCAGCACGGCGGCCAGTGAATCGAGGGTGACGCCTGCGGCGATCGACACCACCAGCGAATCCTTCTTCAATTGACCCGCGAGATCTTTCAGCACTTTGAGAATCACATTCGGTTTCACGGCACCAAACAGGATATCGACTTCACGTGCCAGACTCTCTGGGCTTTCAGCCGCTGTCACGCCATATTGCTCTGCCATCGCCTGATTGGTGGCCGGTTTGCGGTCGCAAACCCAGATGTTAGCCGGGGCAATCAGCCCGCTGTTGACCAGTCCGCTGATAATGGCCTTCGCCATATTGCCGCAGCCGATAAACCCGATTTTCTTCTCCAGCATCGCTCTATCCTTTAAGTGTTCATTTTCTCGTGCGAGTTAGCTTACGACAGCTGTGCTGAATAACAAGCCGCGTAAAAATATTTGCCATTCTGCCGCAAGCGGGCAAGATCGCCTGCAATTCTGTAGGAAAAAGGAAAACACATGTCGATTTGGGTTGATGCTGATGCCTGCCCCAATGTCATCAAAGAAGTGCTGTACCGAGCCGCCGAACGCGCCAAAATCACCGTGACTTTCGTGGCGAATCAGCCGCTGCGCGTACCGCCATCACCGTGGCTGAAAACGCTGCAGGTCGCGGCGGGATTTGATGTGGCTGATAACGAGATTGTGAAGCGTGTGCAGCCGGGCGAGCTGGTGATCACCGGGGATATTCCCTTAGCGGCAGAAGTGCTGGAGAAGGGCGCTGCGGCGTTGAATCCGCGCGGCGAGCGCTACTCACCGGATACCATTCGTCAGCGTCTGACCATGCGTGATTTTATGGAAACAATGCGAGCGAGTGGCGTGCAAAGTGGCGGCCCGTCGGCGCTAAACCAACGTGACCGCCAGCTGTTTGCTAACGAATTGGATAAGTGGTTACGCCAGCGCTAATCAGACGAAGCTGTCATCGTCGTCGTAGTCGCCGCCACCAAAGTCACTGAAGTCGTTGTTATCCGCAAAGCTGTTGTTATCCCAGCTGGCGTTGTCGTTCAGGAAGGCATTGTTGCTGTCATTACCGTTAAAGGTATCGAGGCTGTTATCCACCTGCGGCAGCGCCGGCTCGTTGATAATGTTCACAATCTCTTCCGGCTGAGAATGATGGAACATGCTGGTGAGCATAACGGCACGTCGGAAGAGGGTTGTGTAGGGAACGAGGGCACCATCTAGCTGAGCACTCTTTGAAACGGCGCGTTCGTGAGAGTAGTAGGTCCAGAGTGACGTGAGCTGCGATG
>NZ_CAJCKS010000227.1:0-6515 GCF_903970985.1 Pantoea sp. ME81
GGGCGACGCACACCACACCCCGTGGAGCCAGGTGGCGCAATCTCCCTGGGCGTTATTCACGTCGGCATCAAAGAGTTTCAACATTCCGGCGTTGACCGGCGCGTGGGGCATTATTCCGCATGATGCCGATCGCCAGGCGTGGTTCCACGCGCTGAAGCAACAGGACGGCCTATCGTCACCGGCGGTGATGGCCGTCGCGGCGACCATTGCCGCGTATCGTGAAGGTTCAGCCTGGCTGGATGCACTGCGCGATTATTTGCAGGCGAATATGCAGCACATCGCGCAACGGCTGAATGCCGCGTTTCCCGCTCTAAACTGCCAGCCCCCTGCCGCCACCTATCTGGCATGGATTGATCTTACTCCGCTGGGTATTGATGAGCAGGCACTGCAACAGCAGCTGATTCATCAGTACAAGGTGGCGATCATGCCGGGTTCGACTTACGGTGATGCCAGCCGCGGTTATCTGCGCCTCAACGCGGGTTGCCCACGCAGCAAGCTGGATGACGGGCTGGATCGCCTGATTGCGGCTTTAAAATCGTATTAAAGGCGCTCGGATGCTGATTAATTCAGCATCCATTTCACGACTTGCGCAAATCACTGGCGCTGTTGCGCAAGATGTTTTTATAATGCTCTGCACTTTATGAAACTTTAGCGAGTGCGACATGATTGACCTGAAACTCCCCCTGACCGACATCCACCGCCACCTTGATGGCAACATCCGCGCACAAACCATTCTTGATTTAGGTCGCCAGTTTAATCTCGCACTGCCAGCCAATTCGCTCGACGATCTGCGTCCGCATGTGCAAGTGACGGCCAATGAACCCGACCTGGTGAGTTTCCTGCAGAAGCTGGATTGGGGCGTGAAAGCGTTGGGCGATTTGGATGCCTGCCGCCGCATTGCGTTGGAAAACGTGGAAGATGCCGCACGCGCCGGTATTCACTATGCAGAACTGCGTTTCTCACCGGGATACATGGCGATGACGCATAACCTGCCGATTGCCGGTGTGGTGGAAGCCGTAATTGATGGCGTGCGTGCTGGCGTAAAACAGTACGGCGTGGATGTGAACCTGATCGGCATTATGAGCCGAACCTTTGGTGATGAGGCCTGCCTGCGCGAACTGGAAGGTTTGCTGGCACACCGCGATGGCATTACTGCTGTGGATCTGGCTGGTGATGAGCTCGGCTTCCCGGGCAGTGAGTTCCTCAGTCACTTCAATCGCGCGCGTGATGCTGGTTTCCGTATTACCGTGCACGCCGGTGAAGCTGCTGGCCCGGAAAGCATCTGGCAGGCGATTCGCGAACTCGGCGCGGAGCGTATTGGCCATGGTGTGAAAGCGATTGAAGACCGCGCGCTGATGGATTTCCTGGCTGAGCAGCGCATTGGTATCGAATCCTGCATGACCTCGAACATTCAGACCAGCACGGTAGCTTCACTGGCCACTCATCCGCTCAAAGCCTTCCTGCAACACGGCATTCTCGCCACCATCAACACCGATGATCCGGCAGTTCAGGGTATTGAGCTGGCGCATGAGTATGAGCACGCTGCGCCGCAGGCAGGACTCACCGCCGAAGAGATGCGCCAGGCGCAGGAAAATGGTGTGACGATTGCCTTCCTCAGTGATGCAGAGAAAGCGGCACTGCGTCAGCGCGTGGCGGGATAACGCGCCTTAAAGTAAAAAAGGTGCGCAGCGATGCGCACCTTTTTAATCAAGCCGCACCAGGGTGAACTGAGCTTTTGATGGCATCGGTTCCCGCAGGGTGCGCTTTCATTTAGTCACCTCAGCGACATCGTCTGGCGCTTCTCAGCGGACTGTAACCCGAGTTCAATCAGCTCCATCACCTGAATCGCCTCTTCAGCCTGTACCGGGTTCTCACCGGTGCCCGCAATCGCATCACGAATTGCTGCATAGTAAGCCGGATAGTTACCCGGCAGCGTCAGCAGCTCTTTCTCCACCATCACATCGCCTTCTGCCAGCGTCAGGGTACCGTTGCGCATGTCGTAGCCCCAGTCTTCCTGCGGTGGACGTTCACCCGCTTTCAGACGATCTTCCTGCGGATCCAGGCCGTATTTGACGTAACTGCCCCGCGTGCCGTGCACCACGAAGCGCGCCGATTCTGCCGCCACCAGCATGCTGGCGTGCAGCACCACACGACGGGTAGGATAGGTCAGCACTGCGTGGAAATAATCGGTAGTTTGTGCACCCGGACGCAGTTCAGCCATATCCACATTGATCGCCACCGGCGGACCAAATAATTGCAACGCCTGATCCAGCACATGCGGTCCCAAATCGAACCAGATACCACTGCCGGGGCCTTTCATTTCACGCCAGCGCTGACGAACTTCAGGGCGGAAGCGGTCAAAATGCGATTCAAGATAGCGCACGTCACCTAAGGCGCCATCAGCCAGCAAGGTTTTCAGCGTCAGGAAGTCACTGTCCCAACGACGATTGTGGAAAACGGAGAGCAGCAGCCCTTTGGCCTTGGCCAGTGCATCCAGCTCACGCGCTTGTGACAGTGTCACGGTGAACGGTTTATCCACTACCACATGTTTACCGGCATTCAGCGCCGCTTTGGCTAACGGGAAGTGAGTATCATTTGGCGTCGGTATCACAATCAGTTGCAGTGTCGGGTCATCCAGCAGGGCTTGTGGATCAGAGACCACCTGCACCGAGGGCCAATCTGCATGCACCTTGCTGGCATCGCTGCTGGAGACGGCTGCCAATTCAACGCCTGGCGTTCCGACGATCAAAGGAGCATGAAAGGTTTTGCTGGCAAAACCGTAGCCAATCAGGCCGACACGTAATTTATCGCTCATTCTCATTCCTCTTGTTCGTTACCAGACTGATTTAAGACGAATCAGCCGGTAACAACAAGGCGGAATCACCTGAAAACTCAGGAGATCGCACTCCGTGCCGGTTGCCAGCTTTCCTGGGCCACCAGGGCATCGTGCGCATCCTGACTGCGACGCCGGAAATCACTGGGGCTGACGCCGACCCGTTTACGGAACACGCGAGAGAAATAGAGCTGATCGTCATAACCCACTTCGCGCCCGACCGAAGCAATGGGCTCCTGCGTGGTTTGCAGTAACAGTTTGGCGCGGATGACGCGCTGATCTTCGCGCCAGCGCAGCAAATTGATCCCCATCTGTTCGCGAAACAGATGCGCCAGTCGTGACGGGGAAAGACACACATGCCGCGCCACTTCCTCGATTTTCACCTCGCTTGCCAAATGGTTGGTGACGTATTGGCAAGCTTCAATCACGCGCGGATCGCGAATTTGCTGATGACTGCGTGGATCTTCTTCCACCGCTCGCAACAGAAGGCGCTCCAGCAGATTCATCGCCAGTTCCTCGGCAAAGCGACGGCCAGAGTTGTGGGTTTGTTCAATGCTGGCAAACAGACGATCAAACTCGGCACGTTGCGCTTCCGGCAAGCGTAACCGCCCCACGCCCTGGCTCTCATCCTGCCACTGCAACCAGTCCGTCCAGTAAGCCCGTGGACGGAAATAGACCCAGCGATGGAACCAGCATGGGCTGTCTGGTGAACGGCCATAGTAGTGCGGGGTTTTAGGCTGGAACAGCAGCAAGTCACCGGGTTCGCAGTCAAACGCCGATTCGCCATCAAAAATGCGGCCCTGACCTTTGATGGTCAGATTAAGGATGTAACCCTTCATGCCGAGCGGTCGGTCGATAAAGAAGTCCAGCTGATCGTTGGCATTGATCGGCGTTAAGCCCGCCACAAGCCAGGCATTAAAGGGATAGCCGGGTAGCAGCGGGTTCTGCTGCTCACTAGGGGGTTCACGATGGTACATAGTGCCCTCACGGTAACCTGTAAATGCGCAGTGCCGCGCGCCAGAAGGACGACCATTTGGCCGCCCTGCCTCATCTTTTACGGCTGGAATCAGGCCGCTTTGTTCTTCTGTTTGTAGCGGTCAAAAATCACCGCCGCTAACAGTATCAAACCGCGCACCACATACTGTGAGAACGGCGAGATATTCAATAAATTCATCGCATTCTCAACCGTACCCAGAATCAGCACGCCCGCCACCACATACGAAATCTTACCGATGCCGCCTTTCAACGAAACGCCGCCCAGCACACAGGCTGAAATCACGATCAATTCATAACCGAGTGAAGTCATCGGCTGACCACTGGTCATGCGTGAGGCCAGAATAATGCCCGCCGCCGCCGAAACCAGTCCCGAAAGAATGAAGATGATGATGCGGGTACGCACCACTGGCACCCCGGCCAGACGAGCCGCTTCTTCATTACCGCCAATCGCCAGCGTGTTGCGGCCAAAGGTGGTTTTATTCAGCACGAAACCAAACACAATCATAGTGGCGATGGTCAGCCAGATTGGCGCTGGCAAGCCGAGCCAGTTGGCATAACCGAGGGTGAAGAAGCGTTCATCCTCGATGCCCACCGCTTTACCGTCAGAGAAGATATAGGCCAGACCACGCACAATCTGCATCGTCGCCAGCGTGGTGATCAGCGCATTGATCTTCAGCCGGGCAATCACGAAGCCGTTGATGAATCCGGTGACCATGCCGAGTATCAAACCGGCCGCGACGCCCAGCCACAGACTCTCCGTCATGTTGATCACCACGGCGGTCACCACGCCTGCGCAGGCAATCACCGAGGCGACGGAAAGATCAAAATCGCCTGACGCGAGGCAGAACAGCATGCCGCAGGCCACCATGCCGGACATCGACATGGCAAGCCCCAGCCCTTTCATATTGATGAACGTGCCAAAGTTGGGTACGAAGATGGCGCAAACGATAAACAGCAGCGCGAAGACCACCAGCATGCCGAAGTTATCCCAGATACGCCCCAGTTGCAGGCCGTTACGCTGCACTGGTGGCGTGTTGGAAGTGGTAGATGAAGCCATTGTTGCTCTCCTTTACATCAGGCCACGGCGGCCGCTTGAGGGGTTTTCGGCATCGCCAGGCTCAGCGTCAGCTGCTCCGTGGCCGCGTCGTGTGGCAGTTCTCCGGCAATTTCTCCTTCACGCATCACCACGATGCGGTCAGCCAGGCCCATCACTTCGGGCAAATCGCTGGAGGCAAACAGCACCGCGATCCCTTTATTTGCCAGTTGGTATATCAGGTTGTAGATCTCATGCTTGGCACCCACATCAATACCGCGCGTTGGCTCATCCAGCAGAATCACGTTCATCTCTTCGGACAACCAGCGACCCAGAATGGCCTTCTGCTGATTGCCCCCTGACAGGTTCATGATCAGCTGCTGCGGCCCTGGCGTTTTGATATTCAATGAGCGGATGTGAAGATCGGCGTTTTTCGCCTCCCAGTCGGGTTTAATCAGACACCCCGCCGTGAGATTGTGGCGGCGTGCGCTGATATTGATGTTGTCGCGCACCGAGTGCACCGGAATAATCCCTTCGGATTTACGATCTTCCGGGCACAGCATGATGCCCGCGCGGATCGCATCGATCGGCTGACGGATGTTGAGCTTTTTGCCATCCAGCGACACGCTGCCGCCGCGCAGTTTGGTGGCACCAAACAGCCCTTTCATCAATTCGCTGCGCCCCGCCCCCACCAGCCCAAACAGGCCGACGATTTCACCGGCTCGTACCGTGAGCGAAATCGGCATGCGCACGCCTTTGGCTTCCACCTGGTCAAGCTGCAAACGCACTTCACCCAAGGCGCGCGGCGCATAGCCGTAGATATCGCCAAGGTTACGACCGACCATCGCCTGCACCAGGTCGTCATGATGCGTATTCGGCATATCAGTGAAAGTGCGCACATAGCGACCATCTTTGAACACGGTGATGGCATCGCTCAGGGCAAAGATCTCCTCCATACGGTGCGACACATACAGCACCGTACGGCCCTGATCGCGCAGCTGACGAATGACGCGGAACAGATGCTCGATTTCACGCGCTGAAAGTGAACTGGTCGGCTCGTCAAAGGCGATGATGCGCGCATTACGCGCCAGCGCTTTGGCGATCTCCACCATCTGCCACTGGCCGAGCGACAGATATTTCAGCGGCATATCAGGATCGATATCCATGCCGAGATTTTTCAGCTGCAAATCCGCTTCGTAGCGCAGCAGTTTGCGATTCACCAACCCACGTTTGTGCGGCAACTGGCCGAGATAGATGTTCTCCGCCACGCTCATCTCCGGCACCAGATGCAGTTCCTGATAGATGATCGCCACGCCCGCATCCAGCGCATCTACGGTGTTGTTGAAGCTTTTCACTTCACCTTTGATGCGAATCTCACCTTCAGTCGGCTGATAACTGCCGCTGAGAATCTTTAACAGCGTGGACTTTCCCGCGCCGTTTTCGCCCATCAGCGCGTGCACTTCCCCGGCGCGGCACTGGAATGAGATATCCTGCAGCGCTTTCACGCCCGGAAAGGTTTTACTGATGCCATGAAAGGACAGAAAAGCTTGATCAGTTTCCATGGAAACTCCTCTTCGCCTCCATCCTTCGCGCCGTTGCTGTGTTGTCTTCGCGCTTTGCCCCAGCCATCAATGAAACGGGCGCAAACGCGAT
>NZ_CAJCKS010000228.1:0-6450 GCF_903970985.1 Pantoea sp. ME81
TCCCGATTGTGGAATATCGCTCGGCAGAGGGCCAGCTTCGGCGCGTCAAAACGAGTAATAACAGTTGGCTCGTCAGCGTGCAAATCGGTAATCATGTCACCCTCTACTATGATCCACAACACCCTGAAAATGCGCAGATGCTGTCGTTTTCCGGCGAATTAGTGATGCTGGCAGGCTTACTGCTGCTTGTTGTGTTTCTGGTCAGAGTGATGCTGGCTACGCGTCACCATATCAGAGCGCCCAATCCTGACAGCAGCGCGTCATCGTAATCGCCACCATTGTCTGCACGAGCGCGTACTAACGAACGCGATAACCTTCGAGCCGCTATCCATCTCTTCAGATTAAACACCATCATGATGTTACAAAAACTGATTCAACGCTGCTTCGGGCAGCGCGATGCCGATCAACAGGCACAACAGCAGCTTGCAGCGTGGCAACCGTGGCTGCAGCCCATTAGCGCTCCCTCTCCCGTTGGTGAAGATCCTTCGTATGAAGATGATTTCCAGCTCATGCGCGAAGAGGTCAACAAACTCTCTGGCGTGGATACCGCACTGATCGCCCAGCTGGCAGAAAAACAGCTGACGCAACAGTGCAAGGACGTTCGTGTCGCCACCTATTACTGCTGGGCGAGATTGCATCAGGAGGGCGATGCCGGATTGGCGGCAGGCATCACGCTGCTGTCGGGACTGGTGGCGAACTTTGGTGAGCAACTGCTGCCGGCCAGAGGCAAAAGCCGTAAGGCCGCGCTGGAGTGGTTGGCGGGGAGCAAAGTACAGGACAGCCTTTCGCTGTTTCCCGAGGCCAATCGTGAGGCAATTGAACAAGCCATCGCCGCCCTCGGTCTGCTCAACAGCCAGTTTGCAACGTGGGAGGCGACCAATCAGCCCGATCTGGATGGGCTGGTCAAAATGCTTGAAACCCGTCTGCAGCTGGCGGGCGGTGCCAGCCAGCAAAGCCCGCAGGGGGCACCCACCACAGAGTCATCGGCGGCGGCAGTGCAGAGTGCACCGGTTGCCGTGACCCGGATTCAGTCGGGCCGTGATCTAATCGATCAGGCGCGAGAACTGACTCGCTACCTGCGCGACCAACCGCAAGGCTGGCTAGCCAGTTCGCGCATGATGCGCAGCGTGCGTTGGGATACGGTGCATCAACTTCCGGCACAGGATAGCAGCGGCAATACACGCCTGATCCCGCCGCGTAGCGAGCTTCGCGCCCAGTTGAAACGCCTGCATCTGCAACAGAGCTGGATGGAGTTGCTGGAGCAGGTGGAACGCATGTTTATCGAAGGCGTGAATCACTTTTGGCTGGATCTGCACTGGTATGCCAATCAGGCGCTGAGTAAATCTGGCCATCCTTATTCGCAGTGGGCGGAAATCGCCAAACGCGACCTCGGCATGTTTCTCGAACGTTTACCCGAGCTGGAAAACCAGCGCTTCAACGATGGCACCGCCTTCGCGGATGACACCACGCGCCAGTGGATTGCCCAGCACGTGCAGGGTAATCAACCGCGCTGGCAGCCGGAAACGCGCGTGGTCAGCAGCGGCGCGGGTTATGACATCGCCGCGCTGGAAGAAGAGGCGCTGACTCGCGCCGATAGCGATGGCCTGGATGCGGCGCTGCGCTGGATCAGTGACGCGCCGGAGGTCAGCACACGTCGCGAGCGCTGGTTGCAGCGATTACTAATGGCGCGCGTGGCGGAGTCCTGCGGCAAAAATGATATGGCACAGCATCTGCTGAGCGAGCTGGATCGGGGTGATCAGTCGCTGCGTCTGGAGCAGTGGGAACCCACGCTGCTGTTTGAGGTAAAAGCACGTCTGCTAAAGCTGCTGCGCCTGAAACTGCAACGTAGCGAAGGAGATAAAGCTGCGCTATCAAGACAAATCGACGCACTGCTAGCGGGCCTGGTCGCCATCGACCCGGTGCAGGCAGCGGTGCTGTTTAACACCTGATACGACAAGAACCAATGAGGTTTACATGGATGACTTAACGCTGCGCTACTACGAAGCGGAAATGCGTTATCTGAAAGAGGCTGCACACGAGTTTGCCCAGGCGCATCCCGATCGTGCCGCGATGCTGAATCTGGACAAAGTGGGTGACCGCGACCCTTACGTGGAACGTCTGTTTGAGGGCTTTGCCTTTTTGATGGGCCGCCTGAGAGAGAAGCTGGATGATGACCTGCCAGAACTCACCGAAGGGTTGGTCAGCCTGTTGTGGCCGCACTATCTGCGCACCATTCCGTCTCTGTCGATTGTTGAACTGGCGCCGCAGCACCGGGCGATGAAAGTCAGTGAAACCCTCGACAGCGGCTTTGAAGTGATGTCGCAACCAGTGGGCAGCAAAGGGACGCGTTGTCGTTATCGCACCACGCAATCCATGACCATCAATCCGCTAACGCTGAGTGATGCCTCACTCAAAACCGAGGCGGATGGACGTTCGATGATCCGTCTGCGTTTTGATTGCAGCGCCTTAGCCGACTGGCGCGAAGTGGATCTGAGCGCTTTGCCGCTCTATCTCAATGCCGATACGCCCGTAGCGTCTGCATTGCACCTGGCATTGACCCGACAAACTCACGCGATTTATCTGCGCTACCCCGGCCAGCCAGTGCCCGATCGCCGTCGACTGGACGGATATTTTTCGCCAAAGGGCTTTGACTCAGAGGATTGTCTATGGCCGAAAAGCGACACCGCATTTAGCGGTTACCAGCTGCTGCTGGAGTACTTCACCTTCCGCGAGAAGTTTATGTTTGTGGCGCTTAATGGCCTCGAACAGGTGCTGCTGCCCGCCTCATTGTCGTGGTTCGAAATCGACATTGTGTTGAGCGAGCACTGGCAGTATGACCTGCCGTTTAACCGCGACAGCTTCCGCCTGCATTGTGTGCCCGTGGTGAATCTGTTCACGATGGATGCCGATCCTCTCACCATCACTGGGCTGGAAAACGAGTACTTGCTGCGGCCACTGCGTGTGCAGGATGGACACACCGAAATTTACTCGGTGGACTCCGTGCGATCCTCCAAGCGTGCTAACGAGCAGGAGTATGTGCCTTTCACCAGCTTCCGCCATCGTGGCGGGATGCTGCGGCACAATGCGCCAGAACGTTATTTCCACACGCGTGTCCGACGCGGGCCATCCGGTTTGCACGATACCTGGATCATTCTCGGTGGCGACGCGTTTGAGGATGACAAGCAGCAGGCGGGTGAAACCCTGTCGCTGCGCATCACCGGCACCAACGGCCAGTTACCGCGTAAAGCGCTGCGCAGCACCTTACTCGATACCGCATTGCAAACCACCCAGGTGCCTCTGCGGGTGCAAAACCTCTGCGCACCAACGCTGCCTTGTTACCCACCGGCAGAAGATCGTTTTCACTGGCGCATCCTGAGTCATCTGGGATCAAACTTCCTGAGCATGATGGACAACGCCGAGGTGCTTCGCGGCACGCTGGCGCTGTATGACTGGACCGACAGCGAGATGAACCGCCGTCGTCTGGAAGCGATTGTGGAAGTGAAACACCATCTCATTCAGCGCTTTGAGCAGGGCTTCTTGCTGCGTGGCGTGGATATTGAAGTGACCCTCAACAGTGATGGCTTTAGCGGTGAAGGCGATATCTGCTTGTTTGGTGAGATGCTGAATCAGTTCTTTGCACGTTACGCTGATATCCATCTTTTCAATCAGTTAACTTTGATTTTGCAACCTGGAGGACGATGCCTGCGATGGAAAGAGAATCACAGCCAGCGCATTCCGGGGTGATTGCGCGGATCGCGCCGGTGATCCACAAAACCAATTTTTATCGCTTCTGTCAGCTGGTGGAAAATGCCAGTGCGGGTACTGCGCCACTGGGATCGACTTCATCGCCCGCCAACGATCCGCTGCGCTTTCGGCCGCATCCGGGCATGGGCTTTCCCAGCAGTGAGATGAAACGCGTCGAGTGGGGTGAAACACCGGATCAGTTGCCTTCGGTGCGCACCACTTTCCTGGGCTTATACGGCGTGGACTCGCCACTGCCCACGCGCTATCTCGATGACATTGCCCAGCGCCGCGAAGGGCATCAGGCGATTGAAGGCTTTCTGGATATTTTTAACCACCGCATGCTGACGCAGTTTTATCGCATCTGGCGCAAATACTCTTATCCCGCCAGCTACGAAGCGGGCGGCAGCGATGCCACCTCACAGTGTTTGCTGGGGTTGATCGGCCTGGGTATTCCGGGATCGGCACGTAAGATCGCCACGCCCATGTCGCGCTTTCTTGCGCTCCTTAGCACCATGCGATTGCCGACACGCACCGCAGAAGGTGTGCAGTCGCTGGTGACGCTGCTGGCCCCGCATACGCGTGCGCGGGTGATCGCCCACTGGCCGCAATCGGTGCCGCTGGCGCAACCCGCCGGGTTTAATCCGCAGCAACGCACCTTACTGTCACAACGCCAGGTGCTGGGCAAGGTCGGTGTCGATGCCAACAGCCAACTGCTGTTGAAGCTCTATACCGCTGATGCCGAAGAAGCGCGTGGCTGGCAGCCCGGCGGTCAACTGCACAGCGACCTGCTGGTGCTGCTGCGGGTATACCTTGGCTGGCGCTGCAGCGCCAAACTCCAGCTGACGTTACCGCACAGCGTACTGCCCGATGCCCGGCTGCAGCGTCACCATGTGCAGCTGGGGCGCAGCGCGATTCTGGGCTTCAGCGCCAAACGCAAGCCGGCATCGCTGCCAGACAACATCACGATAAACCTGGATGTCTACCAGGGACTGACTCCTAATCCTGTTCAACGAGAGGCCATTGATGGCGGTTATCAATTTTAAATTCGCGGCAGTCACGATGATTGGCGCGGCGATGCTCAGCGGTTGTGGTTTAACGCAGAGCGTTTCCGAAGGCACGGCTTCAATGACGCGTTCCATCTTCTATAAGAAGATCACCACGCTGCATCTCGATTTCACCACACGCAGCGGCGTTAACAGCGATGAAGGTGATGTACCGCTCGCCACGCTGCTGCGGGTTTATCAGCTGAAGGATCGTCAGGCGTTCGATAAAGCCGATTATCAGACGCTGTTAACCCAGGCGGACAGCACGCTAAAAGGCGACCTGCTGGCGCAACGTGATGTCACCGTCATGCCGGGCGGCAGCGTGTCACTGGATGTGCCGATGGATAAAGAAGCCAAATACGTCGCTGTAGTCGGTTTGTTCCGCTCGCCTGATTTACAAAAGAATAGCTGGCGTTTGGTGCTGGATCGCGACGATCTCGATGCTGATGATGCGCGGGTGATCGTGCTGGGCAATGGCGATTTAGCGTTGAAGCACAAGGAATAGCGATGAATCCTTCGCTGTATGAAATGCTCTCCTTCAACTTTGAGGGGGAGTTGGATCTGAATCAGGTGGATGAGCGTGAGCAGGTGATCCTGTCGGTGCTGGATAACATGCAGCGCATTCTCAACAGCCGCGCCGGATCGCTGGCGCATCTGCCCGATTATGGTCTGCCGGATATGAGCGTGATTCTGCAGGGATTGCCCGCCACCGCGCATCGGCTGATGGCGATCCTGCGCTACACGCTGCTGAAATATGAGCCCCGACTTAAAGAGGTGCAGCTGACCTTGATGGAACAGCGCACGCCGGGTCATCTGCGCTATACGTTAGAAGCTGAGTTAAAGCAGGTGGGACTGGTGCGTTTTGGCACCGAGTTTATGCCCGAAGGCCGCGTTCTGGTACGGCATCTGCGGCAGAAAGGTCATTTGCGCTAGAGATAAGCGTGATAAATCACGCCGCTAGGGTTAACTGCCGGTCATGAGTTCAGGTCGCCATTGGGACGACCTGATTTTCATGTGCACCGAATGGCACGCCAGACTATTGCTCGCGGCGCTTAAACACCAGTTCGTTACCCTTGCTCTCATCCGCCGCAAAGAAATAGCCATCGACATCAAACTGTTTCAGCTGCTCTGGCTTGCTCAGGCGGTTCTGAATCACATAGCGGCTCATCAGGCCACGCGCTTTCTTGGCGTAAAAACTGATCACTTTAAACTTGCCGTTCTTCTCATCAAGGAACACCGGCTTGATCAACTCACCGTTCAGTTGCTTCGGCTTCACCGCTTTGAAGTACTCATCAGATGCCAGGTTGATCAGCACCTCATCGCCTTGCTCGGCCATCGCTTCATTGAGCTTCTGCGTCAGTAAATCACCCCAGAAACCGTAGAGATCTTTCGCCGCCGGGTTGGCCAGCTTGATGCCCATTTCCAGACGATAAGGCTGCATCAAATCCAGTGGGCGCAGCACGCCGTATAAACCGGACAGCATGCGCAGGTGCTGCTGGGCAAAATCGAAATCTGCATCACTGAACGTCTCAGCCTGCAAACCGGTGTACACGTCACCTTTAAACGCCAGAATTGCCTGACGCGCATTGTCGAGCGTGAAGGGCGGCTGCCACTGGTTGAAGCGATCGGCATTCAGATGTGCCAGTTTGTCGCTGATGCTCAT
>NZ_CAJCKS010000229.1:0-6447 GCF_903970985.1 Pantoea sp. ME81
TATCTCGGCCCTGTTCAGCAGGTATCCACTCAGGCTGCATCATCGCGCAGGCGCAAAATGCTTACGCAGCAGTGTCTGATGCAGTCCACTATAACCCTCTATTTTATCGGGCTTTTGCTCACTTCCCTGTGCGTCATGTCTTCTGCAGCTTCGCAGAGGAGCAAAGGGGTTTTTACTGAGGAAAGTAACGCGTTATGAAAGGTTTTAAGCTCACCCTTGCCTGGCAAATTTTGATTGCCTTGATTCTCGGCGTTATCGTCGGAACCGTGCTGCATAATCAGCCAGACGATCGTGAATGGTTAATCACTAACATTCTCACCCCTGCAGGCGACATCTTCATTCATCTGATCAAGATGATTGTGGTGCCGATTGTGATTTCCTCCCTGATTGTCGGCATTGCTGGCGTTGGCGATGCGAAAAAACTGGGGCGTATTGGTGTCAAAACCATCGTCTATTTTGAAGTGATCACCACCATTGCCATTGTGGTCGGCATTACGCTGGCCAACGTATTCCAGCCAGGTAGCGGCATTGATATGTCTACGCTGGTAACGGTGGACATCTCTAAATACGAAGCCACAACGGAAGCGGTACAGGGGGCGCCTCACGGCCTGGTGACCACCATTCTGTCGCTGATCCCGCAGAACATTTTCGCCTCGCTGGTGAAGGGCGACATGCTGCCGATTATCTTCTTCTCGGTGCTGTTTGGTATGGGCTTGTCAGCGCTGCCTTCAGAACATCGTGATCCGCTGGTGACCGTGTTCCGTTCAGTGTCTGAAACCATGTTTAAAGTGACGCACATGATCATGCGTTATGCACCAGTCGGTGTGTTTGCGCTGATTGCGGTCACTATCGCTAACTTTGGTTTTGCCTCGCTCTATCCGCTGGCCAAGCTGGTGCTGCTGGTGTACGTGGCGATTCTGTTCTTTGCCTTCGTGGTGCTGGGAACGGTCGCGCGCATGTGTAAACTGCGTATTACCACGCTGATGCGCATCCTGAAAGATGAGCTGATTCTGGCCTATTCCACCTCCAGTTCAGAAACCGTGCTGCCACGCATCATGCAGAAGATGGAAGCCTACGGTGCGCCGAAAGCCATCACCAGCTTCGTGGTGCCGACCGGTTACTCATTCAACCTCGATGGTTCAACGCTGTATCAGAGCATCGCGGCGATCTTTATCGCGCAGCTGTACGGTATCGACCTGTCGCTAACCGATGAAATCATTCTGGTGCTGACGCTGATGGTGACCTCGAAAGGGATTGCTGGCGTGCCGGGCGTCTCCTTCGTGGTGCTGCTGGCGACTCTGGGCAGCGTGGGTATTCCACTGGAAGGCCTGGCGTTTATCGCCGGTGTGGACCGCATCATGGACATGGCGCGTACTGCGCTGAATGTGATCGGTAATGCGCTGGCGGTGCTGGTGATTGCACGCTGGGAAAACCAGTTCGACACCAGGCAGGCCGAAGCCTACGAGCTGGAACTGCGCACACAGAAAGCCAGTTAAGGCCATCAGCCGTACGCAATGACGACTTCAGTTGCGTCATGCACCTTTGCGTAGTTAACGAAACCCGCCATCCGGCGGGTTTTTTTATGCCTGCCTCTGCAAAAAGTACAAAAACATGACAACCGAGCAGGAATTAACAATTCAAAATGGTATATAGTTTTTTGAATAAATTATTCTTTCACAGGAGTGCGTGATGCAGATCGACCTGAGCCAGATGATCACCGAAGGGCGTAACCCAGCGAGCCAAAACATTGACGAGCTACCCACCGAAGCGATGTTGCGCGTCATTAATGATGAAGACAAAAAAGTGGCACTGGCAGTGGAAGCGATTGTGCCGCAGATTGCGCAGGTGGTGGATGCGATTACTGCAGCCTTCAGTAAAGGCGGGCGCCTCATTTATTGCGGAGCGGGCACGTCGGGCCGCCTCGGTATTCTCGATGCCAGCGAGTGCCCACCGACTTTTGGCACGCCGCGCTCGCAGGTGGTGGGTTTAATTGCCGGCGGCCACACCGCGATTTTGCAGGCGGTGGAGAACGCGGAAGATAACGTAGAACAGGGCGCACAGGATTTAAAGGACATCGATTTCAACGCTAATGATGTACTGGTGGGAATTGCCGCCAGTGGCCGTACACCCTATGTATTGGGCGCGTTAGCCTATGCGAAACAGCAGGGCGCATTTAGCGCGGCGTTAACCTGCAATCCTAACAGCCCGATGTCACAAGCTGCGGATGTGGCACTCACCCCGGTAGTGGGGCCAGAAGTGGTCACCGGTTCTTCGCGTATGAAAGCCGGTACGGCACAAAAGCTGGTGCTCAATATGCTGACCACCGGCGCGATGATCCGCAGTGGCAAGGTGTACGGCAACCTGATGGTGGATGTCGAAGCCACTAACCAAAAACTGGTGCAGCGCCAAATCAACATCGTCAAACAGGCCACTGACTGCGACGATGCCACCGCGCAGCAGGCGCTGAACGCGTGTCACGGTCACTGCAAAACGGCGATTGTGATGGTGCTGGCAGGATTGGATGCCAGCGAGGCCCAGGCGCTGCTGAAGCAAAACAGCGGCTTTATCCGTAACGCGTTGCGTGACGCAGGAGCGCAATAATGGCTGCCATCACCGAAGGATTACTGCGCGATATCCTGCAAGCGGTGGGCGGCGCACATAACATTGTGCAGTGCGGCAATTGCATGACGCGTCTGCGCCTGACGCTCGCGGATGCCACATTAGTCGATCATGCCCAACTGAAAACGCTGCCCGGCGTATTGGGTGTGATCGACAGTGATGCGCAGCTGCAAATCGTACTGGGGCCCGGCAAAGCGCAAACCGCCGCTGAGAAAATGCAGGGATTACTGGATAGCGATGAAACGGAAAAACCGCAGGATCTCAGCACTATTGCTGCCGCCCAAAAGCAGCAGATGAAAGCGAAGCAAACCAGCGCGCTGCACCGTTTTCTCTCCTGCTTCGCCACCATCTTCACGCCATTGATTCCCGGCTTTATTGGTGCCGGTTTGCTGTTGGGATTTGCCACGCTGATTGAGCAGATTTTCCACCTCAACCAGCCCGGTGAACATGCGCAGTGGCTGCTGGATACCGTGGCCTACATGAAAGTGTTCGGCAAGGGGCTGTTCACCTTCCTGAGCATCCTCATTGGTTATAACGCGCAGAAAGCCTTTGGTGGCACCGGCGTGAACGGTGCCATTATCGCTTCACTGTTTGTGCTCGGTTATATGCCAAAAGCCACCGTGGGTTATTATAGCGGAATGTCAGATTTCTTTGGCATGGCGATTGACCCGCGCGGCAATATTATCGGCGTATTATTGGCGGCGATATTCGGTTCGTGGATTGAGAAACAACTGCGTAAAATTATCCCCGATAATCTCGACATGATTTTAACATCGTTACTCACGTTATTAATTACCGGCGCCATCACCTTTATGGTGATTATGCCGATTGGCGGTGAGTTATTTAAAGGCATGTCATGGTTGTTTATTCATCTCAATAACAATCCCTTTGGCTGCGCTATTTTGGCCGGTCTGTTTTTAATTGCAGTGATGTTCGGGATTCATCAGGGTTTCATCCCGGTCTATTTTGCGCTGATGGAAACCCAGGGCTTTAACTCATTATTCCCGATTCTGGCGATGGCGGGTGCGGGTCAGGTTGGGGCTTCTCTAGCGCTGTGGTGCAAGGCCGATAAGCACTCGCTGCTGCGTACGCAAATCAAGGGCGCAATAGTGCCGGGCCTGTTGGGCGTGGGCGAACCGTTGATTTATGGCGTTACGCTGCCACGCCTGAAGCCATTTATTACTGCCTGTTGTGGTGGTGCGCTGGGTGGATTCTTCATTGGTCTGGTAGCCTGGCTCGGTCTGCCGGTGGGGATGAATACGGTATTTGGGCCTTCCGGATTGGTTACGTTGCCGCTGATGACCTCTTCACAGGGGATCTTTGCCGGTATGGCGGTGTATCTCGCCGGATTAATCGTGGCGTGGGTCGGTGGATTTGCCTTTACCTGGTGGGGCGGAACCAAAGGCGTCGATCTCAGCTAATGCCATGGCTATTCACCGTAGCAGCACACGACATCATGCCGCTACGGTGAAGCTGGAATGAAGCCTGAGATGGCGTGCCGCTACGGGGTATACGCCGGCAAAACCTTAGAGATTTAATGAATTTAAATGTGATTTATGTCACGTTTTTGCAATTCGCCGTATCGCTTAGCCTGGCGCTGATATCGCCGAATATGCCGTGCCATTCGTAAGTAAACTGCTAATAAAAAATAAAGAAACTATTAGTAAGATAGCAGGCTAATTATTGGAAACTTCTGGACTCAATTATTGCCAATAATTTCTCCCGCCTCACAAATATTTCGCTATTATGACAACGGGTTACCTTCATTTACCTTTTGCGTCCGATGGCAGAAAAGTCTATACCTAAAGCCAATTAATCTATAAAAACAGTTTTAACCGCTTATTCGCTGCACCAGACTTTCTTCACACAGTGGCTCTCAGAAATTAATTGCTCATCGGGGTTGGTGTTATTCCTGCCGTTGTATCCCTCGCGATGAATTTAACGCTGTTGCAATAACAGCGTGGACGCTGCACGCCCACTGGAGGAAGTATGAAGTTTAAATTAAACCCGATTGCGTTCGGAATATTAGCCGCGCAGGCGCTGTTTTATCCGGCGATAAGTGCGCAAGCCATTACGCTGGGAAGCTATTCACCGAAAATTAATGACAACCTCTTTGGCGAGCAGCGTATTGACGTTAATGGCAGTAACGAAACGCTGGACGGCAATCCTGATTTTGCACCGGGAACGGACGGTTCAGTGAACTCCAGTCTCGGTCAGGTCAATATCACATCGGGTGCGCAGTTTCTGAATCAAACGCGTCTTGATCCCGGTCCACAGAACTTCGCCATCACCGTACCCGATTCTACCACGGGTGGTAACACCACCTTCCAGGTCTACAACTCCGCCAGCCTGGTGGCACAAACGCCAGTGACTTCCGATACCGCCGTGCCGGACGTGGTCAACGTTAACGGCGATCAATACATCAACACGCGCATCGCTGATGTTTCCAACGGTGGCCTGCTTGATGTGAATCTTGGGCAAGCGAATGCCGCCAGCAGCGCCAGCACCAACAGCTGGAGCATGGCAGCGAAGCAGACCACGCTGTTTCAGGTGGGCAGCAACAGCACGCTGAACTGGAATTCCAACAATCGCATCAGCTTCTTCGGCACTGCCGCGACACCGGATGGTGCAGGCGCCACGCAATCCTTTCAGGTGCAAAATCTGGCGACTTACAACGGCAGCGTGAATGTGCAAACGCTGGATGGCGTCACACACACCTTCACCGTCACCAGCGCCAGCGAATTGCAGACTTACAATAACTGGCTGATTGGTCAGTTGCAGGCGGGCAATCTGGATAAAGCCAACTACCTGACCGAATTCAACAAAGCGGTGACCGTCACCAATGGCAATATTGTGTACGACGTCAGCGCCACACCGCCGGATGAAGTCACGCTGCAGATTGGCAACCGCATCGTGGTCAATGCCGATGGCCCAGACGCTCGCGTCAATCTTGCGGCGGGCAACACACTGGAAGTCGTGGGTTCGACAGGCGGGGCGATTAAAGCCTCCAACGGCGCGCAGGCGGTGATTGATGGCAAGCTCGCCAGCCGCGGCACCCTCGCCAATAACGGCACGGCACTGGTGCTTTCTGGCAACAGCAACGGCAGTACCAGCACGACTGGCGTGATTAACGGTGGGTTCCTCAATCGCCAGGATGGCACGGGTATTGGCTCCACCGGCTACGGTGCCAATGGGGTTCTGGTGCAGAGCGGCAGTGCGTTTAACAACAACGGCATCGTCAATCTGGCGACGATCGGTAGTAACTCGCAGTATGGCGTAGCCGGTATTCGGTTGGAGGATGACGCCACATCCCGCAACAGCGGCAATATCAACATCGGCGTGAACGGCTCCAGCGCGCGCGGTACAGCATCGGGCGTACTGCTGACATCGCCGACCTCCACCTTCACCAACAATGCCGATGGGCAGATTTATATTGGTCGTGGTCCTCAAAACAGCCTGACCGACAACGTGGCGGATACCGCCATGAATCAGAGCGGCCTGACCAGCGGGATCGCGCTGGTGGCAAACGGTTCTGCCACCAACAACGGCAACATCGTGATTGGCTCAAAGGTGCAGAACGCGGCGGGCATGTCAGCGACCGGTGCCAGCGGGGTCACGATGGTCAATAACGGCACCATTGATGTGAATGGTGCTGCCGCGACCGTGCCGCGTGAAAACGTCGGGATGTCGGTGACCAACAGCAGCGGCACCATCGATAACAGTGGCACCATTAACCTTAACGGCGTCAACGGCACGGGCGTGAAGGTGGTGGCGACCAGTGGCAATAACGCTTCTGCAAGTTCAACGGGGACCATTAACGTTGCCGGG
>NZ_CAJCKS010000230.1:0-6447 GCF_903970985.1 Pantoea sp. ME81
GTGCATTCTGGCTCATCATCGGGCGCTTCCTGCAAGGGCTAAGCGGCGGTGCGATGTTAACCTGCCTGATCGCCATACTCTCGCACCAGTTCCCGCAGGGAAAACCCCGCAGCCAGGCCTTTGCCGCATGGGGGATAACCTTTGGCTTTGGTCTGGGTTTCGGTCCTATCATCGGCGGGATGCTGGTGGCGGTTTTAAGCTGGCAATGGGTGTTTCTGGTGCACGGCTTTATCGCGCTGCTGACATTCGTGCTCGCACTGAAAAATGTGGATGAATCCCACCCTGGACAGGGCAACAAACTCGATCGGGTTGGGTTGATCACCCTCACCCTATGCGTGGTTGGCGTGACCTATCTCATTACCCAGGGTGCCAGCATCGGTTGGCGAAGTCTTGAAGCCCGCCTGATTATGCTGGTGATCCTGATCAGCGCGGTGATGTTTATCCGCACGGAGAAGCGCCATCCTCACCCGATGTTTGATTTCTCGGTGTTTCGCATTCGCTCCTTCTCGGGGGCTTTAATGGGTTCGATTGGCATGAACTTCAGTTTCTGGCCGCTGATGATCTACCTGCCGGTTTATTACCAGAGCGGGCTTGGGTTCAGCAGTATGGATACCGGTTTTGCCCTGCTTGCCTATACCTTGCCCACCTTATTGATGCCGCCGATAGGGGAAAAACTGGTGCTGCGATTTGGCGCTGCCCGTGTCATTCCCCTCGGATTATTTTCGATCGGTGCTGGGTTCGTGCTGATGAAACTGGCCATCACGTACCAACTGAGTTTGCTGCCGGGTGCCCTGCTGGCGGGAACCGCGCTCGGACTCACCAATACGCCGGTGACCAACACCACCACCGGTTCCGTTGCCGTTAATCGGGTAGGCATGGCTTCCGGGATTGATATCAGTGCACGTTTAATCACGCTGGCGATCAACATCGCCTTGATGGGCAGCCTGCTGGTGGCAGTGATCGCCGCCAGTCTGCGGCAACGGCTTCCTGCCTCCAGCGATGTGGTTGCGCTCGCAGAACGCATAGCGGCTGGCGCTGAAGTTTCGCTTAGCCGCGCTATCGCCTCGCAAGTGCTGGCTGACGGTTTTTCCGCCGTGCTGACCTATGGCGCGCTGGGTGTAAGCGGTCTGGCACTGGCGAGTTATCTGCTGTTCAGGCCCAAAAGTCTCAGAGTGGCTGAGCGGACGACCCATCCCTGCCGACGAGAGTGAGGGTTATCGCGCCACGCAGCCAAAGCGATCTTCCAGCAACGGATAGCGCTGCGCATCCGGTAACTCAAAATGCCACCACTCGGTTGGCATACCGACAAAACCGCCTGCCAGCATAATGGCATTGAGCATCAAACGATGGCGCTGTGCCTGTGGCGGTACAGCGGGATGGAACGGATGCGACAGATCTTCCATCGCATCAAAGGCCGTCCCCATATCCAGCACCTTGCCCGCGCCATCCATTAACGTCAGATCAATCGCCACGCCACGGCTGTGATTCGAACCCGTGGCGGGCGGCACCACGTAGTCGGCATCCGGGCAGGCATCCCATAGATGCCACTGCGCCTGCTGGGGGCGATAAGCATCAAAAATCAGTAAGGTGAAGCCAGCCAGTCGGGCGACCTCAACACTTTTTTGCAACGCGTGCGCCGCTTCTGGATGCAGCAGGGCCCGCGCTTCGCGATAAATGGCGTAACCGGTGATGTTATCGGTTGTGGCGTACTTCAGGTCAAAAGCCAACGTTGGAAAGCTAGCGGCTAAATCAGTGAGTAAAATGTCCTGCGTCATCCTTCATCCTGTTGATCAATGTTCCGGCAATGATAATAGCTGGCGCGGCAGCGTTGTCAGCCGCTCTGCACCCTGCGGCGTCACGCGAACGGTTTCGCTGAACGCCAGACTTTGCGCGGAAGTATACATATGGAACACCATATCCTCCTCCAGTAACCACTCCGCTTTGGCATGGAAGCTACAGGAGAAATCACTCGGGCGCGGCGTGCGCGTATACAGCCCCAGCGCATAGCCGGTGATGTTGGGATAATCCGTACGAAGTCCATTGCGCAATAACCCCTCGCGCACAATCGCATCCACTTCCCGTGCGCTGACGCCGGGTTTCATGGCCTTGAACTGTTCATCCTGTATTGCGATAAGTTGCAGCGCCAGCTCAGCGCGCTGGGTGGAGATCTCCCCCACAATAAACGGACGCATCAGACGCGCGCTGTAGTGTTTCACTTTAGGAATCAGCTCGACGTGCAGCACATCGCCACGCTGTAAACGCTGTTCATGGCCGCTGGCATGGAGAAAACCGTTGTCGCCGCTGGCGATGACGATAGGCCCGGTTTCCCCGGTATCCGCACCCAGACGCAAAAATTCGCCTGCCGCCAGCGCAGCGACATCGCGTACACGCCAGCTGCCCTGCACGGCTTTGCCCATCGCGTCCAGCGTGGTATCGGCAATGGCGGAGGCCTGACGCAACGCCTCCAGCTCTGCCGGGAATTTCACGCTGCGCAGCCGATCGCTCACACCGGTTAAATCGCACCACTGCACGTCCGGCAAATGGCGCGACAGCTGCTGCCAGCTGTGCACCGTCATGCCATAAGAGGTGTAATCCACGCCCAACCGCGCCCGTTGAAAACCGCGTCGGAGCAGACTGTGCGCCACCGCAAACCACGGGTCCTGATCGTCACGATAGCTTTCTACTGTCAGCGCAGGAGATTGCGCCCGGCACGGCGCTTCATCTAACTGGCGCAGCACCATCCAGGGATCGCCCTTAAGCGGCACCAGGCAAGCGCGATACAAGGTTTCTGACACGGTATAACCGGTCAGCCAGGCCAGCAGTTCACCATGATCGATGATCATTACGTCCACATTGGCCTGCTGCATCGTGGCACGCAGGCGACTCAGCGCCGCAGCGTTCATTATGCGCCCTCGACCGGCTGGCAGATCTCCAGAATCGCGAGCAGATAAATGCGCACCATATCAAGGAATTCGGTTATCTCGACGCGCTCATCCGGCATGGTGTTGTATTTACCGCCCGGACCACACACGATGCCTTCCATGCCTGCATGCTGATACAGGTGTGCAGCATCAGTACCAAAGAAGGCTGGCGGCGTGATGACGCCAGTAGGCTGTTCGGTGCCACGCACGGTTTTCCAGCCGCGATTCACCGCTTTGACAATCGGTGACTCTGGCGACACTTCGAAAGGCAACATGGTGGGCTTATCGCGGATACCGTCATCAAACAGCTCGGCTTTCAGGCCGGGGAAGCGCTGGCACAGCGTATCCAGCAGCGCTTGCAGATCCGCTAACACGCCCTCGACAGTTTGGCCCGGCGCGAAGCGAGCCGATCCTTTCAGACGCACAAAGTCGGCCACCTGTGGCGGACGCCACTCTTCCAGATCGCGTCCCAGCGCACCGTGCACGGTGCCAATGTGCCCACGGTTAATTTTCAGATGTTCATCGCTTTTTGCGCCGCTGAACACCATGCCGTTAATCTGCGGAATCAGCTCCACGGCGGCGTTAATCGCATCGACGGCTTCTTCGCGTTTCGACAGATGGCGGGTATCTCCGGTGAGTTCAATGGTGAACATCAGCGAACCGGCGTGCATGGTCAGCGCCTGGAGATCAGTGGGTTCCGCATTGATAAAGTAATCGGCGCGCACGCCCTGTTCAATTGCCGCCAGCGTGCCGATACCGCCCTGCAATTCGCCCACCACGTAGGTCAGAATCACATCACCTTTCAGTTTCACACCGGCATCAATCAGCGTTTTCAGCGCACAGAAGTAGGCCGCATCGCCCGCTTTCATATTGGAGACGCCAATACCGTAAATGAACTGATCGTCAATTTTTCCTGCCCAGGGATCCACCGTCCAGCCTTCGGTTACCGGATTGGTGTCCAGATGGCCGTTGAACAGCAGGCTGTTGCCGCCGCCGCTGCCCGCCAGGCGGCCGATGGCATTGAGACGGTCGCCCGGGACTTTTTGCAGTTCGGTTTCCAGGCCCAACTGTGCCATCTGTTCTGCCATATAGCGGGCTAACTCACGCTCGCCGTCGGTGGCGCTGTAGCTTTTGTGCTGCACCATTTTTGCCAGGAAAGAGAGACAAAACTCGCGATCGATATGATGAATTAACTGTTCAGGATTCATGCGTTTCTCGTTAAGCAACGGATTGGTTTAAGTCGAGAACGTGCACCGCGTCAAGCAGTGCGCGGGTATAAGAATGCTGCGCCAGCGCACTCATATTCACGCCGGGCAGCACTTCCACCACATCGCCGCGATACATTACCGCCACGCGATGGGCGATTTGACGTATCAGGTTGAGATCGTGGGTAATAAACAGATAGGCCGTGCCGTAGCGGCGACGCAGTTCCAGCAAAAGCTCGATGATGGTGGCCTGCACGGACACATCCAGCGCAGCGGTGATTTCATCGCAAATCACTAAATCCGGTGGATTGGCAAAAGCACGTGCGATAGCAACACGCTGTTTCTGACCACCGGACAGCGCGTGCGGATAGCGCGTGGCAAACTCTGCGGGCAACCGCACTTCCTCTAACAGGCGAGCCACGGCTTGCGCTTCCGTTTCTCCCGGCGGCAAACCGTATAAGCGCAGCGGACGCGCAATGATTTCACCGATGGTCATGCGTGGATTCAGCGAGGCGTCCGGATGCTGAAAGATCATCTGCACCCGGCGGCGATACTCTTTATCCATCTGCGCGCGGCCTTGCAGCGCATAGCCGCAGAAGTCGAGCTCACCGCTAAACGGCACCAGTCCGGTAATCGCTTTGCCCAGCGAGGATTTCCCCGAACCTGACTCGCCCACCACGCCAAGGATCTCGCCCTGATGCACAGTGAGCGAAACCGCGTTGGCGGCACGCGTGGTATTGGCTTCGCGCTTGAGCAAGCGGTCGACAAAACCTTGCTGGCCGTAATCGATGGTGAGCGCGTCCAGCGTCAGCAGCGGCTGCGATCCGGCGGCATCCTGCACCAGACGCTGCTGCGGATTTGGCACTGCTGAGATCAATTTGCGGGTATAGCTGTTCTGCGGTGCACTAAACAAATTCTGCGTATCGGCCTGTTCAACAATACGGCCCTTCTCCAGCACGCAAACGCGATCGGCGACTTTCGCCACCAGCGCCAGATCGTGGGAAATATACAGTGAGGCCACCCCCGTCTCTTCGCGCAGTCGTTCATAGAGATCGAGGATCTGCGCCGAGCTGATCACATCCAGCGCGGTGGTCGGTTCATCGAAGATCATGCAGTCCGGCTGACAGGCAAACGCCGTGGCGATTAAGATGCGCTGCTTCTCACCCCCGGAAACCTGATGCGGATAACGGCGCATCATGCGTGCCGGATGCTTGAGCTCGACGTCATGTAACAGCGACTCGCCCAATTCCTGCGCTTCACGTGCCGTTAAGCCGCGATGGCGCCGCAGCACTTCTGTCACCTGCTCGCCCAGCGTGAGGGTGGGATTGAGCGAAGCGCTCGGATCCTGAAAAATCATCCCCAGCTTCGCGCCGCGCAAGGCCATCAGTTTTGGGACGGGTAAACTCAGCAGGCTCTCTCCGTTGAGGCGGATGTCGCCCCACTTCTCGCGCGCATTGCCCGCCAGCCAGCGCATGATCGCCCAGCCGAGCGTGGTTTTGCCGGACCCGGATTCCCCCACTAACCCCAGCACTTCGCCGGGCATCACGTTTAACGTAATATCGCGCAGCACCGGCAGTGACTCACCGCTTTGTAACGCGTAATCAAGGCTGTAATTTTCCACCGACAGCACCGGTGCAGGCTTCACGCTCATCAGTGGCTCCTTGGGTTGAGCACGTCTCGCAGCCCGTCGCCCAGTAAGTTAAAACCAATCGCCACCAGCGCGATCGCCAGGCCCGGAATCATCATCATCCACGGCGCGGTGAAGAAATAGGTGCGGGCTTCGGAGACCATCAGCCCCCACTCTGGCTCGGGAGGCTGTGCGCCTAAACCGAGGAAACTCAGGGTGGCAAACAGCATGATGGCGAAGGCCACGCGGATGGTGGCTTCAACGATGATCGGTGCCAGGATGTTCGGCAGCATTTCACGCAGGATGATGTAATGCCCGGCTTCACCACGGGCAATCGCCGCGTTGATGTAATCCTGCTGCCGCGCCGCCAGCGCCACGCTGCGTGAAATACGCACCATGCCCGGCACAAACGCAATGGTGATCGCCAGCACCGCATTCATGCTGCTCTGACCCAAAGTGCTGACAATCAGCAAAGCAAACAGCAGGCTGGGAATCGCCATCACGGCATCCATAGTGCGCATCATAAATTCATCGATCTTGCCGCCCAGATAGGCGCTGGCGGTGCCCAGTACTGAACCAATCACCATGGCCAATGCGGTTGCCAGCAGTGACAGCACGATGGTAGAGCGTGCGCCCACCATTACCCGGCTGAAGATGTCTCGCCCCATTTGATCGGTGCCAAACCAGTGCTCGG
>NZ_CAJCKS010000231.1:0-6337 GCF_903970985.1 Pantoea sp. ME81
AGTTGCAGTTCGGCTATAGCAACAGCTGGCGCAATATCAGTTACGGTATCAATGTGGCGCGTCAACGCACCTGGTGGAATACCCAGCAATTTAACCTGAGCGTCAACGATAACCTCGACAGCAGCCGCCAGCAGCGATACAGCGAAAATACCCTTTCAGTGAATATTTCAGTACCGCTTAACTGGGGTGCGGGTCTTTCATCTGTGGCCTACAACTACAACCAGTCAAAACAGAGCCAGTCTTCGATGGCGACACTAACAGGTTCGGCAGGCGAACAGCGCGATTTCTCCTATTCGCTCTACGGAGGAACTGAGCATTACCGCAATGGCGTCAACGGAGAAGCGAGCTCCTTTGGGGGCAACCTGCAGCAAAACACCCGTTTTGGCGCAGTCCGCGCCAACTACGGCCAGGGAGATCACTATCGCCAGGTCGGTTTAGGCACGTCTGGCACTTTACTGCTGCATCGTGGCGGTCTCACTGCGGGGCCTTACACCAGCGATACGTTCGCGTTGATCCATGCCGAGGGCGCCCAAGGTGCGACGGTGCAAAACGGACAAGGAGCCGTCATTGACTACAACGGTTATGCGCTGCTGCCCTCGCTCACCCCCTATCGTGAAAACACGGTCAGCCTCGATACGTTGCACATGCGCGCCGATGCTGAGTTAAACGGCGGAAGCCAGCGTGTGGTTCCTTATGCCGGTGCCGTGAGTCAGGTAAATTTTGCCACCTTACGCGGCACCGCGGTATTGATTTCACTGAATACCACCGAGGGGATGGCACCGCCGATGGGCGCCGAAGTGCGTGATGCCTCCAACACCGTGATTGGCGTTGTCGGTCAGGGAAGCCAGCTTTACGCACGCGTTCCGCATGATTCCGGCAGTCTGCAAATCAGCTGGGATGGCAAAACCCAACGCTGCGCCGTCAATTATCAAATCACAGGAAAGACGCAACAGGCGCTTATCCTCCTCAATGGTATTTGCAGGACGCTATAACTCGTGAAAATTAAATATCTCCTCGTTGTGCTGCTGATGCTGCCGCTGACGTTATGGGCAAACTGCATCAAAGTCACCAGCACTTCATCGCTTTCAACCGCCGCTCTGGCAGCCGGCTATACCGCATCGTCCTGGACGGGTGCCTGTGATACCTGTTCAGGCAACCTGGGTTTGCCATCGGTGATCAGCATCAACAGCGGTACATCCTTTCAGCCCGCAGGATCGTTGCTGGCCAGTTCAGTCGGTTCGTTTCTCACCTCCGCCAGCAACACCGCTTACAGCCCGAATCAGATTCTCTACCGCTGTGCAGTAGCGGATGCGGGCAGTTTGTATGAGATGTACGCCACCAACGGTGACAGCGCCTATGCTGGCATGTATGCCAGCAGCGAGGTTAGCGGCGCTTATTACGACGTGGCGAAAAACGTGGCAGTGCGCATGACCAATCTGACCACCGGTGAGTATTACAGCCGCTACTGGAAGTCACGCCAGTTTACCGCTGACAGTTGGTACTCCGACGGCACCTACCTTTATATTCCGGCCAGCGCGTTTAGCAACGTGTTGTACGAGATGTTCAAAATCAGTTCAACCAGCTATTACGCCAATGGCGATAACCGCTACAGCGATCTCTGGACGCAGCCGCGCGGCTATATTGCTTTTAAAGGCCCAGGTCTGGACACCAACAGTCTGGCGGTAGGTCAGGACAGCGCCAGCTATTGGTACGGGTTTTACGGCAACTGGCCCGCCGCCTGGAGTACGTATCGCAACGTGACCTATGTGCGGGGCGCGTTGTGTGAAGTCCAGAACTACCCATCTGTGGTGCTGCTGCCAACCATCAGTGTGAACGCGCTCAAAGCAGGCGGTAGCAGTCAGGTACCGTTTTCGATCTCGCTGCAGTGCGAATCGGGCGCGCGGTCCAGCACCAGCACATCCACCAGCACTGCCGCCAATGTCGCGATGGGCTTGCTGGTGAATCAGCCCAATGCAGTGTCACAAGCGACACAGTTGGGTTTGACCACCAGCGGCGGCGGATTGACCTGGCTGCTGGATAATCAATATGGCAGCAGCGGCGTGGCCTCGGGTGTGGGCATCAAAATTTATAACGCCAGTGGTTCTGCCATTAACTTATTGCCTAACCTCGCCAGCACCGGCACCGGGAATACGCGTGGCTGGTATGCCTATACGGATCTCACCTCGCTGGTCTCTTCCGGTAGCAGCAATATTTACAGCGGTGATTTTTTGGCTTCGCTCGAAGCCATGAGTGGACAAACAGTAACAGCAGGGACAGTCAATGCGCAGTTGCAAGTGGTGGTCAGTTTTCAGTAACACATTGGCATTGAGCAGCCTGTTATTCGCTGCTCACGCCATGGCCGTGGTGAATGTGGATAGAACACGCATCATTTTTAATGCCGGTGAGAGCAGCCAGGCGCTAAATATAAAGAACGGTGCGGAAACCCCCTCCGTGGTACAGATCTGGAGCGATGACGGTGATTTGATGCAGTCCCCGGAATTGAGCAGTGCACCCATTTTTGCCATGCCGCCGATGATGAAACTCGCACCTGATGAGCAGCGTGCAATTCGTCTGGTGCTCACTTCACGCCAGTCGTTGCCGGAAGATCGTGAGAGCCTTTACTGGCTGAATATTTATCAGATTCCCGCGCTGAGCAGGCAAACAGGCAGCGCCGAACAAAAAATCCTGTTGCCGTTGCGATTGCGGCTTAAGGTTTTTATCCGACCGGCGGCGCTGGGCGTGCCTCAGCCTGAAGATGTGCAGAAGCTGCGTTTTATCGTGCACGAACGCCAGCTAACACTAGAGAATCCAACGGCGTGGTATATAAGCTTAAGATTACAGATTGCCAATAAGCTTAAAGTGGATGATGTGCTGGTGGCGCCGTTTACAAAGCAAACCCTATTATCAACACACGCCTTACTTCCCAGCGAGACGGTGCAGTATGAAGTCATTGACGATAAGGGCAATCCAGTGAGTTTTATCACCCACACATTTGAACAGGACCATTAATTGAGGGTAATAATCCTGTCTGCAGTCTCTACCGTGCTTTTTCGGTGCGCAACAATGATGCGCGTGATGTTTAATGCCCGAATGGCCCGATTAACACTTGCTTCGTTTATCATTCGAAACGTTCGGGGAAATCTAGCGGTAACGCTGTAAATAAAACATTAGTACGGAAAGGGATACATTTACGAATGCATGCCAAAGATTTGGCCGTGTTCATCAAGCCATTATCCATAGTGGTAATCAATCAACGTGTCAGATCAAATTTACGCGAGATATAATTACTTAGCTTAAGGCCTAGCGTAATGAATGTCGTTAACGATGTTATCATGACAATCAACTTAGAGAGTTCATATTGTGGCGTGTAATCAATAAAACCTGAAATGATACAAGCGCCACTCAAAAACCAATTTCCAATCATAATGAAAGAAAATAAAATTAAGCATTTTTTTAATAAATACATAGTTCACCTATCAGCACCCACTCAATGCTGGTGAGTGGGCAAGTAACAGCTATCGATAACAGAAATCGTCCAATCCTCTGGAATTACAGCTTCCAGAGGACTTGTCACTTCCATCATTCTCAATGAGAGAGATTCGGCAGCAACAGTAAAACATTATTTAATAACCTCTTGCAAATTCATATTCCACACAATGGTTTCAAAAATGTATTGAACCCGACCACACCCCTCACCCGACAACCATCAACTGGCTGATTTCATTTAACTTTATTGTCACTCACTCACTGCGATAACTTATCCATTTTTGAATGCGCATCACAAAAACTCTTTCCAATTGCGATGCAAAAGATCACGGAAAATAATTTTCCGTAGGGAATGCCATATTATATTTATCGATTCCCCTTACATTATTTAGTAAAATAACCAGACAATAAAAGCCCTTAACATAACAACAAATTACTGCAATAGCCGCAGAAAAACCTTTTTGCACTCCAATCACTCTGTTAACAACGTTCATTCGATGGGTTTTATACGACGATATTTTATATGAAGATGTTAATTGAGATTGAAAGTGAACATAAAAAAATAACGCATTGCATCACCTGGATTGGAGGGACGCATCATCTTCGATCACGGGTTGTTGCAACGCGGCCAACATATTCTGCGCAGCCACCGTTCCATACGAGTGCAGGAAGCATCACTCACGCCACCAATATGCGAAGAGAGGATCACATTACTGAACCCCGCCAGCGGTACGGTGTGGTTCGCTGAAACTTTCCAGCGCTGCCCAATTTAGCCTGCCGGATTCCAGTGCATCCGCGAGTGACGTCTCATGGATTAATCCGCAGTCTATTGCACTTGTTCCGGAGTCACTTGCTGATATTTCGTTGGACCCTCGCAGTGGTGTCAATGCTCGTGGTGGCTGTTAATTGAATTGTGATCGAAGGACTTTAAAACAAGAAAACCTGCTTCGATCCATCAGGATGCTAAGCAGGTCGACACTGCGGGAGGCTGGAATAATACTATTGGCTTTCGGCTACACCACACCAGCGCACCAGCGTCAGCGCTATGGCTTTGGTGCAGGCCACCAAATCGGCAATAGCTACATGCTCATTTGGCTGGTGTGACATGGCAGGATCGCCCGGTCCAAAGTTGACGGTGGGCGTCTGTCCTAGTGTGCTGGGTAGACCAATGTCACTATGCGCACCAAATCCCGCCAGCTGCGGATTGAGCGCGGCATCATTGACGCCTTGCTGAAAAGCTTCAACAAAAGGATGGTCCGCTGGAATCTCCGCGCAGTCCGCGTCCAGAATCCACTCCACTTTTGCCGGGTGCTTCGCCAGATAAGGATCGAGCGCACACACTTTGGCCACGTGCTCTTCAATTTCGCGTTTCACCTTGCCGCCCAATCCCATCTCATCTTTTTCGGCAGGGAGATATTGCACATCGATGACGATCTCCGCCCGACCGGCAATCGATGCTGGATGCTCGCCCACTTTCAATTGCGTAACGATGATCTGGTTCGGCATCTCCATCAGCGGATGATTTTTATCAGGCTGCGTTTGCCAGCGACGGTTGAGAACATCAAGCCCATCCAGCATCTGACGACACAGCATCACTGCATCGACCGGCCCGCTGCTGTCCCAGCTGTTAGGTGTGAGTTCGGCATGCCCGCCAATACCATCAAGAATAATGCGAGCCCAGAGAATGCCGTGACAGATAGGTGAAATGCGGTTAGCTGTCGGCTCGGTCATAATACCGGCATCGGCTTTGAAGCCGCGATCCACCATCGCCAGTGAACCCATGCCACCAATCTCCTCATCCACCACCGTGGTGAAGACCACGTCTCCTGCGAGGCGGATACCGAGGTCCTGCAATAACTCCACCGCCATCAACATGCAGGCAACGCCACCTTTCATATCGACCGCACCACGCCCGTAGACAGCGTTGTTTTTGATCACCGGCAGGAAAGGGTCGCTGTGCCAGTGCTCCGCCGGACCCGGCGGAACCACATCAATATGCCCGGTGAGCATCAGTGATTTACCGCCGCCCGCGCCAACTAGCGTGCCTCCAAGATTCGGACGCCCCTCAAATGTGCGACCTTTATTCGCACCGGGACGTCCTTCATATTGGGCATACAAGGCCGGACCATCGGGATCCCATAAGTCGGTGGTCATACCCAATGCGATGAGGCGCTGCTGTAAGTAAAGCTGGCAGTCGCGCTCTCCCGGCCCAGCTTCACGTGGGTCAACTTTGACGATTGAGGGGAAAGCGATCAGGTCGCACAACGTCTGCGCGATGCGCTCGGCGCTGGCATCAACGTGTGCGCCAATTTTTTCAGTCAGGCTCATGAATTATCTCCGATAGATGAAAAGTCGTTGTGCCATTAACACGATGATCAATAACAAGCCCACCACACCGAGCTGCCAGACGCTGTTCAGTCCCAGCTGTAACATGCAGGTTTTAATGGTCACCAGCATCAGCGCCGCCGCCAATACCCCGACCACGCTGCCGCGCCCGCCGAAAATGGCGACACCGCCGAGCAACGCTGCAGTGAGCGATTCCAGTTCTAAGTTGACGCCGATTTCCGGTCGTGCGCTGCCTAACCAACTGAGTGAGATGAATCCGGCGCAGCCTGCTAACAGCCCACTCAGGCAGTAAACCAGCAGGCGCAGACGATCCACGGGTATGCCAACCAGACGTGTTGCATGCTCATTGAAACCACAGGCGTAAACCCATTTCCCCCATGCGCTTTTGCTCAGAATTAACCAGGCTATAAAAAAGGCAGGGATGACACAGGTCAGAAACGGCAGAGGAATCGCGAAGTTTGCCCCTCGGCCCCATTGCGTCAGCTCTACCGGAACGCCTGAGATA
>NZ_CAJCKS010000232.1:0-6225 GCF_903970985.1 Pantoea sp. ME81
AAACTGGTTGTATACGTCGAAGGACTATGGCGTGAAGATGGGGGACAACATCGCGTATCTCCAGGGAAACCGCAACGTAGCTGAGCTGAAGACCGGTGTTGAGGGGCACGTGACTGAAAATCTGAGCGTATGGGGTAGCGTTGCACAGCAGATTGGGGGAAACAACTATCAGGACACGCAGGGAGTGCTGGGCGTAAAATATAGCTTCTGACAGAAGCCATTCTGTGACGATTGATATGATTAAGCAGAGCCCCGTCATGGCGGGGCTCTTCACATTCTACCTGTCATTGCTCAATTTCAATCTCTGATTCGCAACAGCACAGGCGCGGTTTATATACTCATCCAGGCAGTAACCCCCTCTTGCTTAGAGATAAGAGCAACGATTTTCTTCCGACGAGCCTTAAAAAACGTGCTGTTAATAAAATGACATTAACCCATTCACAAGGAGACAACGTGCCGTGTAAACCCGGTATCCGAGATGATGTCACGCTTGGGCATTACTGCCTGCCATCAACTTGAACACGTTTATAGACTTCATTACTGACCATGTCGTAGCAGCCTGTACCGCGGCGGGTGGCGTGTTTACACTTTTTTTTGGGTCAAACAAGACATGGGATGACTCGTGCCTGCCAATGCTTGCAACCTCAGTTAAGTTGCCTCATCACAAATCAGAGCAAATATCAATAAATGAAATGTGTTTTAACGTGACAATTTTTGGTGGATAATAATTACATTTTTACCTGAAAGAATATTTGATAGTCTTATGCCAGCTGAAATGTACAGATAAATCACAATCAACCATAAATCTATTTACTGTATTTAATGATTATTAACCATCAACTGATAATTATAAGCTAATGGATTATACTTCTTGGGCGTGAAGAAAATAAAAAAATGAAAACTAAGTCAAAATAAAAAAGAAGTTTACCCTCTAAGATTCACATAAGGTAATTGCCAACGTTTGGATTCCGTGATAACGATCCATATATGTGCACAGGGTACGCCACATGTTTTGTGGATAGGTGTACGCATTTAGTGAGTGCTGTTAACATCTTCACTGACTAAATATATAGCAGGCTGGTTTCAAATGGCTTGAATGTTTGGTAATAAAACATTAATTGAAAAAAATATTATTTTACTTATCAGGATTTAGGTGAGATTTTAATTCAAAGGGGCGAATGCATGATTTCTAATTTGAATATTGAATTTCATAATAGTTGCTCACACTATTTTGTGGAAGGAATGAAATATACTTATTTTCGAGAATGCGAACCCCTATCAAAAACCGCAGAAAAAATATTCCTTATTGATCTGAGTTTTAACTCTTTCAGAAAGATAATTCTTGATGTTAGTCGCGGCATGTTCGAAGAGGAAAATTTCTCTGTGTTTTTTATATTTATTGCAAATGATGCATTAATACCGCTTGCGAATTACTTCATTTTGAAGAGTGAGTATAGAACTATCTTAGCAAGAAAAAAACATATTGATAGTGGGTCTGTTATTAAAATGAGCAGGGAGGTTATTTTTCCCGGGACAATACTAACAGAAAAAGAATTTTTAACGCTGACATTATGCCTTGAAGGAAAAGACCCTGTTAAAAACGGCATTAACCCTAAGACATTTTGCAGTCGAAAATATTCAGCCCTTCGTAAGCTAGGCAAACCACATTTTTCGCTGCTTTACTCTTAGGTTTTTATTATGCTTAATTGACCAACCAAGATTTCATGTCGTTATCAAATTTTTCTTAAAAATTCTATTCAGGAATTTTTTTCAAGACTTCGATCAGGCTGACATTTAAATCAATCATTCATACTTCGCATTATCAGGATCATAATAATGAACAGGAAATCAGCTTTTAGAGCCTCTCTTCTCGCTGCATCAATGATGTCTGCACATGTATTTGCGGCATCAACAGTGACATTCCAGGGAGAGGTGGCCACTCAGACCTGTAGCATCAGCATAAACAGCACGACAAATGCTGTCGTATTAATGCCTACAATTCCACTCAGCGATTTATATACAGCGAGTACGACGACCACGGCCGCCGGAAACAGTGCGGGGCTGACGCCATTTACCATTTCCGTAACGGGTTGCACCCCCAGCGACAGCGCAGTGACGATGTACCCGGAATTTCTGGGAACCAGCGTTGACACAACAACGTTCGCTCTGGGCAACACGGCCAGTACCAATGCCGCTACAGGCGTCGGGATTGCATTATATTCCGATTCGACCGGGACCACTCAGATTAACCTCAACGGTGTGACCAGAGGTGCAGCGATGACACTGGCAGCCAACTCGACATCGGCGACGGCAACCTACAGCGCCAAATATATGGCGACGAGCGCCACCACCACGGCAGGCAGGGTTACTGGCGTGGCGCAATACACTTTAAGTTATCTCTGACTGAATCGGGCTGCTGCAGGCAGCCCGATAATGACTGGCTCTAAATATGAAAACATTTCTGCTCTTTATTCTTATGCTTTATGTTCACGCCGCGTCAGCCAGCGTCATTATGGTGGGAACTCGCGTAATTGTGCCTTCAGCAGCCAAAGAGAAAACGGTACAGTTTAAAAACCCTGATCCTCAGCCATTCATTGTCGAAATTAAACTCAGCGATGAGCATGATCATTCTTCTCAGGTTCCCTTTGTGGCCGTCCCGCCGGTATTCCGTATAGAACCGCATCAGGGTCAGTCAGTGAGACTGATCCCAACAAGCGCAGAACAATTGCTGCCGCGCGACAGGGAATCTGTTTTTTATATGAATTTCACCCAGATCCCGGCACTGAAAAGATCTGCGCGCAACGATAATCAGTTAATCATTGCGGTTAAAAGCCGGGTGAAAGTGTTTTACCGTCCCGAAACGCTGTCTGGCCAGCAGAGTGAGGCATTTAAATCACTCAGATTCTCGCTGAATAACGGCAAGGTAATGGTAGAGAATCCCACCGGTTTTTATATTTCAATCAGCAGGGCGCGCTTTGTCAGTCACTCTCATTCGGTAACGCTGACAGATGCGGTTATGCTCGCTCCCTTGTCCTCAATGGAATGGTCCCCGGCAGAAAGGGTGGCATCTTTGCGCGACGGGAAAATACGCATTACGCAGGTAAATGATTATGGCGCTTACTTTGAAAATACCAGGGATCCGTGATTTTCAAAAGGCGCACTTATTACCTTCCGCGTTATTTCGTGCCGCACTTCTTTTCACGTTTTCTCAGATAAACGCATATGCCGCGGATGACGAATATTATTTTGATTCCTCCCTTTTTAAGGGCGGTAACTTTGACCAGGCGGCACTTGACAAGTTGTCCAGGCCTGATGCGGTGTTGCCCGGTGACTATCAACTTGACGTCTATGTAAATCAGCGGTTTGTGGGCCGGTTCAAGGTAAGCGTCAAGCCTGGTCCCGGAGGTGATGCGCCGTGCCTTTCATCCGAACTGGTCAGGTCGATAGGATTTAAGCATGTGAAGCCGGACACTGACGGCACTGCAGCCTGCCGGTTTATTGCTGATGTGGAGCCGCAGGCAACCACGCACGTGTCCATTTCAACGTTCAGAATGGACATCACGGCTCCGCAGTCGCTGCTCGTCAGCAAGCCGCGAGGCTGGATAGACCCTGCTGAATATGATACCGGAGCAAATATCGGGTTTATTAACTATCTGGCGAACTATTATCACGTCTCTTATTCAGAGACGGACATCCGTAATCAGGATTCTGCATGGCTGTCACTGAACGGGGGCGTCAACCTCGGCACCTGGCAATACCGACAGACAGGCTCTGCGACCTGGAATCAGCAGCAGGGCGGATCCTGGCAAACCGTCCGGAGTTATATCCAGCGCCCGATACCCGCTATATCCAGCCAGTTCATGGCAGGCCAGCTTATTACCAATGGAAATTTCTTTTCCGGATTGAGCTACAGTGGACTTAATCTGTCGACTTCTCAGGCCATGCTGCCTGATACACAGCAGGGTTACGCGCCTGTCATTCGCGGCATAGCCAGTACCAACGCGAAAATATCAGTACGCCAGAACGGAAACGAGATTTACCAGACAACCGTTCCGCCTGGCGCGTATGAAATCACCGACCTGAATCCCACCAGTAGTAGCGGTGATCTTCAGGTGGAGGTGACCGAAGCAGACGGCACCATCAAGAAGTTTACCGTTCCCTTCTCGGCCGTTCCGGAATCCATGCGTCCTGGTGTTTACCGCTACAATCTGGCCGCAGGCAGAACCCGGGGCATGAATAAAAATGCCGATTTCGGTGATTTCATCTATCAGCGGGGCCTGACCAATGCGTTGACGGGTAACGGAGGCGTCCGGTTTTCCGAGGGTTATGCGTCTTCAGTACTGGGTGGCGTGTATGCAAGCGCATACGGCGCGCTGGGATCCGACATCACCTACTCCAGAGCTTCTTTGCCTGAGGGGAATACGCTCCAGGGCTGGATGAGCCGCATCAGCTGGAGTAAAACTTTTGCGATGTCGGGGACCACCGTTTCGCTGGCGAGCTATCGCTATTCTACGTCAGGCTATCGTGACTTATCCAGCATTCTGGGGCTGAGATATGATTCCCTGAACGACGCAAACTGGCTTCAGTATGCCAGCGGCCAGAGGGAAAGATTTGACGTTACCCTGAGTCAGAACATGAATTCGCTCGGCAATCTTTTCGTTACCGCGGCTACCCAGAGTTACCGTAACGGGCGTGCACGTGACACTCAGTATCAGGTTGGCTACGGAAAGAATTTTGCCCGCGGCATTACCCTCAGCCTGGCCGTTAACCGCCAGCAGGTGGGAAGCTACGCAGACAGCGGGTACCGTGAAACCGCCGTTTCAGCAACAGTTTCCATCCCACTGTTCCCTGACAGCCCGCGCAGCGCATCGCTGAGCACGACATATAACCGCAGCGATACTGGCGGTAGCCAATATCAGACGTCACTCTCCGGCGCGCTGGATGAACAGCAAAGCGCGACTTATAGCGTAAGTGCAACCCATGACGAGCAGCTGAATCAGAGTACGCTGAGCGGAAGTCTTCAGGACCGCCTACCTAAAGTCTCTCTCGGGATGAATGGTTCAGTCGGAAAAAATTACTGGCAGGTTTCCGGGAATGCTCAGGGGGCAGCAGCTCTACATGCTGGCGGTGTGACCCTGGGGCCCTATCTTGGGGATACTTTTGGCCTTGTGGAAGCAAAAGGGGCTGAAGGTGCAGAGTTATTCAGCTCACCTCAGTCCAGAATCGACGGCAGTGGTTATGCACTGCTTCCCTCACTGACGCCCTATCGTTATAACAGCGTGTCACTGGATCCGGCAGGCATGAAGGGCAATGCAGAAATTCTGGATAGTCAGAAACGGGTGGTTCCGGTTTCGGGGGCAGTCAGCAAAATTGTTTTTCAGACAAAAACGGGCACAGCAATGCTTATCACAGTGCGGACGTCTGAAGGCAAAACCATTCCTATGGGAGCAACGGTGATGGACGACAGCGGTAATCCGGCAGGTATAGCAGGCCAGGGAGGACAGATTTATGTGCGCGCTGAAAAAGATCGCGGCCATTTTACTGTTGAATGGGGTGACAATATGCGGTGTAGCATTCCTTACTCGCTCACCTCTACTGAACGCGGCATGACGCTGGTGACGCTCAGTGCCAGTTGCGAGAGATGAAATGAAAAAAATTAACTTATTACTCGCGGTCACGATTGCTTTTTCCGCCCTGACAGCGTTGCCCGCGGTGGCAACGTGCACAAGTACTGGTGCTTCACAAACTGAAGATGACCGTACCGCGCTGCTCCCCTTTGGCAAGGTCAATCTTTATGATACCTACTTTTCACCCGTAGGGACGCTGCTGGGCAGTGTGACAGTGCCCCCCACAAACTATACCTATGGCGGTGCTACCGCCTCTACCGTGTTATGGACCTGCGATCAGAGCGATCTGTCGAATATCTATTTTCTGGTGGCGACCAACGGAGATGACCGCGTTGGTGGTTTTTATGATATCGGTGCCACTGATGGCCTGACAGGTGTTTACGCCACTTATTTCGCCTATGTCGGACTTAAACTGACGATGAGCAGCCAGATACTGACACGCTACTGGCAGAAGGTGGCAGTCACCAGTTATGCCATTTCCGGAACAAAAATTCAGATCAGGCTTCAGGATATCCCCCCATTACAGGCTGAACTGTATCGTGTAAGCAGCTTACCGGGGACCAGCTCCGCATCCTACTATTGCGGCAACAATAATACA
>NZ_CAJCKS010000233.1:0-6215 GCF_903970985.1 Pantoea sp. ME81
GAAACGCGCTGTTGTCGTTGATGGCCTGGTTATAGTCCAGCGTACCGCGGCGCATCCACGCACTACCGACACTGGCCGACGCATCCAGGCCCGTATCCAGACGCGGCTGCTTACTGATCATATTAATTGAACCCGACGGCGCGCTACGACCGTAATCAGTGCCAGACGGCCCTTTAATCACTTCAATCTGCTGAGTATTAAAGGTATCGCGTGTCACGCTACCAATATCACGAATGCCGTCCACGTAAATGCTGTTTGAAGTATCCATGCCACGCATATACACGGCATCACCGGTCGAAGAACTGCCATTTTCCCCGGCGTAGAACGCCCCCACCCCCGGCACATTTTTCAGCGCATCGGTCAGGTTATTGACACCTTGATCTTTGATCACCTGATCAGGAATGACCGTCATGGTGCGGGTGGTATCCACCAGCGGACGGGTAAATTTGGGATCGGCAGAAGTATTAGGCGCATACAGAGAAGGCGTTTGCGCCGTCACCACTAAAGTGTCGTCAGATTTTTTGTTGGCATTATCAGCGGCCAGAGCAGCAGCAGGAGAAATACCAATACATAGCCCGGTGAACAGGGTCAGCGAATTGAAACTGCCAAACGGCAAATTGCGATTGTTATCCATTTTAAAAAGTAAATTTCTTATCGTTATTGACGGGCTTATTGCATCAAGCAAACCAAAACACTCAAGGTGCCATGATCTCCACTGCCTTGAGATGCAACACTTAAACGATAACGCCAATGGTTATCATTTACTTTTTTATTCTTACATGAAGCGCAACGGCTTGGGAATACATTTCTTTACGGTAGCCTTACATAATTAATACAATCAGTGCCAGCAGGAGGGTTGCGTCAGGGTTTGCTCAAGAAGTCGTCAGGAAGGGCTAATATTCAAGCACAAAAAACCCGCTGGACAGGGCAGCGGGTTTTTAAGCAGCGCGCACAGTTCATTCCAGTAACTGTATCGCATAGCGTGATGCAGGCGTTCATCGCTCATAGTAGCGATACACCGACGGATGGAATTCAATGCCATAAAGTTGGCTGACCGGAATCAGCAAATCAATATGATTGCTGAGATCGAACTCACGCTCTTCAGCGGGTTGTGATGTGGCGTTGATCAGGCGATGGAACCACTGTGACAGCGTCGTTTTCATCGTCAGGTTCTCCAGTAATGGTTGACCCTGACAGTAAAACCTAACTTGCTTTATAACGAAAACGATTAGATATGCGATAGAATCCCAATTAATGCATATATTGAAGGCCGCCGTCTGCTACGACGGCCCACTCCGTTATGCCCGGCTCTTCGCCAGCATACGACGGTAATTATTGAGCCATTTGCCGCTGGTCAAACGGAACCAGAAGAACACACCGCGCACTGTCCAGTCAAGGAACATGCCCAGCCACACCCCGACCACGCCCATACCGAGCATGATCCCCAGCACGTAGCCGGCAACCACGCGCGCACCCCACATGCTGAACATCGACACATACATGGTGTATCGCGCATCGCGCGCGCCTTTCAAACCAGCAGGCAGCACCCAGGATGCGGTCCAGATTGGCATAAAGGCAGCATTAAGCCAGATGAGATGTTTGGTGACTTCAATAACTTCAGGATCGCGGGTGTAGAATTTAGCCAGCGTGCCCGCCAGTGGTACGGTGATCAAGGCCAGTGTGCACAGCCCAATCATCGCCAGCCAGAACACATGTTTAATCTGCCTTTCCGCCTGCATCACCTGATTTTTACCCAGCCGCTTACCGGTAATGATGGTGGAAGCCGAACCGAGGGCGTTGCCCGGAAGGTTAATTAACGTGGCAATGGAGAAGGCGATAAAGTTACCGGCGATTTCATTGGTGCCCATGCCTGCCACAAAGATCTGCGTCAGCAATTTACCGCCGTTAAACAGCACTGACTCAATACTGGCCGGCACCCCGATCCCCAGCACTTCCATCAGGATGTTGCGATCCCAGCGTCGGAAATAGCTGGCGATGCTGATTCTTAACGCCGGCGTAATGCCACGATACAGCACATAAATGGCCACCGCCGCGCCGATATAGCGTGAGATGGTTAATCCTAACCCGGCCCCAACGAAGCCCATCCCTTCCCATCCCATCGCACCATAAATCAGTACGCTACTGATCACGATGTTAAGGATGTTCATGCCGCCATTAATCAGCATCGGAATTTTTGTGTTTCCCGCTCCGCGCAGCGAGCCGCTACCGATCAGAGCGATCGCCGCGGCTGGATAGCTCCACGCCGACGTTTGCAGGTAGCTCAGCGCCAGTTCCTTTACCTTGGGTTCCGCGCTGCCCGCGATAACATCGATAATCAGATGTCCCCAGATCTCAATCACGATCACCAGCACGAATGCCAGCACCGTCATCAAGCCCAGCGACTGCCGCGTAGCTGCGCGCGCGCGTTTGCCGTTGCGCTTGGCGAGGCTAAAGGCCACCACCACCGTGGTGCCGAGATCAATCGCCGCAAAGAAGGAGATAATCACCATGTTGAAGCTGTCGGCCAGACCGACGCCCGCCATCGCCTCTTTCCCCAGCCAGCTCACGAGGAAAGTACTCAGGACGCCCATCAGCATCACGCACAGGTTTTCAATAAAGATGGGCACGGCTAATGGGGTAATTTCACGCCACAACAGCGTGCGATAAGAGCGACGTTTCGGATACCACGCCGTATTTCTGACCGCCCGCATCACTGCTACGCCAGGATTTTGCAAGGGAGTACCAAATCACTTTGGAGAGGAAGAAGAGTAATAATGATGATAGGCCACTGAGAAATATGCAAAGTGTTTCCCATCACCATTTAATCATTATTACAAACTTTTTGTCGCCACCACCGCAGGATCCGCTGCACCACCGAGATAAGCGCTGCGCACCTCATCGTTATTTAGGAGTTCTTCCCCACTGCCGCTCAGTTTGATCTCGCCGTTGACCATCACATAACCGCGATCGGCCAGTCGCAGCGCATGACGGGCATTTTGTTCTACCAGGAACAGCGTCATGCCCTGCTGGGTCAATTCACGCAGGATGCTGAAAATTTGCTTCACCACAATCGGCGCCAGCCCGAGACTCGGTTCGTCCAGCAGTAACAATTTAGGGCGACTCATCAGCGCCCGCGCAATGGCCAGCATCTGCTGCTCTCCCCCGGAGAGTGTCATCGCACGCTGTTTGCGGCGTTCGAGCAGACGTGGGAACAGCTGGTACATGCGATCTTTATCCTCTTTCACAAAGCGGTCACCCACGGCAATTGTGCCCATCAGCAGGTTCTCCTCCACGGTCATATCGGGAAAAATGCGGCGGCCTTCGGGCGCTTGTGCAATGCCGCTGGCGGCGATGAAATGGGTGCTGCGATGGCTGATGGACTCGCCACGTAAGCGAATGTCACCACTGGCAATGCGCGGCTGGCCAAAAATCGACATTAGCAGCGTAGATTTTCCCGCGCCGTTAGCACCGATCAACGCCACCGTTTCCCCCTGGTTCACCGTCAGGGAAACCTGCCTGAGCGCCTGAACCGGACCATAAAACACGTCCACCTGTTCAAAACTCAACATCGGTTCAGTCATGGTCGCTCTCCTCATCTGCGCCGAGGTAAGCGGCGATAACGTTGGGATCGTGGCGAATTTGCTGAGGCGTCCCCTGTGCAATGACATCGCCATGATCCAGTACCACAATGTGATCGGAGATGCGCATGACCATCGGCATGTCGTGCTCAATCAACAACACGCTGATACGGTGATCAGCGCGTAAGCGATGCAATATCTGACTCAGCGCATCGGTTTCGACCGGGTTTAATCCCGCGGCCGGCTCATCCAGACAAATCAGTTCCGGTCGCGTGCACATGGCACGCGCAATCTCCAGTCGGCGCTGCTGACCATACGAGAGCGTGCCAGCCAGTCGATTGGCGCTGGAGACCAAATCCACATTTTCCAGCCAGTAGAACGCGCGGTCTAGCGCGCGGTTTTCGGCTTCGCGATAACCACGGGTATTCAATACGCCGGCCAGCAGTTGACGATTCACCTGCATATGCTGCGCCACCAGCAGGTTCTCTACCACCGACATCTCGCGGAACAAGCGGATATTCTGGAAGGTACGCGCCAGCCCAGCGCGGTTAACCAGGTGCGCGCCGCCAAACATTTTGTACCACACACGCGATCCCAGCCGTGCCGGATGAAGCCAGTCCTGCGGATGAATTTTTTGCCCCAGCACCTGGATCACATCGGTACTGCGCTGTTGGGCATTGAGTATGATGCGCCCGCCGGTGGCGCGATAAAACCCGGTCAGGCAGTTGAACACCGTGGTTTTTCCCGCCCCGTTCGGGCCGATTAATGAGGTAACCGAACCGCGCGCCACAGAAAGGCTGACATCGTTCAGGGCTTTGATGCCGCCGAAGCGCATCATTAAATGATCAACTTGTAGAATGGCATCACTCATGGCGTACTCCTTTCCGCAGCGGAACACCCACACGTGCAGTACGAACCAATCCGCGTGGTCGCCAAATCATCATTAACACCATCAGCATGCCAAACAGCAGCACACGATATTCGGCAAAACTTCGCAGCAGTTCAGGCGCGACCGTCAGTACAAAAGCGGCAAGCACCACGCCCAGTGTCGAGCCCATTCCCCCCAGAACCACAATCGCCAGGATTAACGCCGATTCGAAGAAAGTAAAGGAAGTTGGATTCACGAACCCCTGATAGCTGGCGAAAAACACCCCGGCAATCCCGGCCGTCGAGGCACCCAACATAAAGGCGGAGAGTTTGACCAGTACATGATTAAGCCCCATGGCGCGGCAGGCAATTTCATCTTCCCGCAATGCTTCCCAGGCGCGGCCAATTGGCATGCGCGTTAACCGATGCTTGATCAACAGCACCAGCAGCACCACGAGTACCAGCACCACATAGATGAAGATGAATTTCATATTAGGGTTGTAATCGAGATGCAAAAACTCGTGATAAGGCACGCCCCCGTCCCGCGCCCGGCGAGCAAATTCTAGGCCGAAAAATGTCGGGGAAGGAACCGATACGCCATTGGGTCCACCGGTAAACGACAACCAGTTGGTTAAGACCAGACGGATGATTTCACCAAAGCCGAGGGTCACAATCGCCAGATAGTCACCATGCATGCGCAGCACCGGAAACCCCAGCAGCGCTCCGGCAAAGGCCGCCATTAATGCCGCGATCGGCAACATACTCCAGAATCCCAGGCCGAGGTGCTCGTAGCCCAGTGCCAGGCCATAAGCGCCGATGGCATAAAATGCGACATAACCCAAATCAAGTAATCCCGCCAACCCCACCACAATATTGAGCCCTAGCCCTAGCAGCACATAAATCAGCCCCAGAATGGCCACGGTTAACAGGTATTTACTCGATAGAAATGGAAAGGCAAATGCAGCAATCAATAACAGCGGCAATATCCAGCGCATCCGCGAGCGATAACCCGGTTCGCGGACATATACGCCATCGTCATGGCCTTCAAACTTGCGTGTAAAGCGTTGTCCATAGGACGTACGGGTGAACAGGCTGAGCATTAAGCGCCCTGCCATCACTAATCCCACTAACAGCGCCACACGTTGCGGCGACAGTGTGAAGCTGTAACCCTCCAGCACCACGCCCACGATCGGGCCAAACACCACCAGCGCAATCACTCCCGCCAGCAGTGTGTCGAGCAATGCTTCACGCACGCCCGCTTTTTGCGTCATTGCATTCATCGTGGCTTCCTCACACTTTTGCGACCAGCGGACGACCCAGCAGTCCCTGCGGACGGAAGATTAAAATCACCACCAGCAGCGAAAACGAGAACACATCTTTGTAGTCAGAGTTAACCAGCCCCGCAAACTGCGCTTCCGCTACCCCAAGCAACAGTCCACCGAGCATGGCACCGGGTAGAGAACCGATACCGCCCAGTACTGCCGCCGTAAAGGCTTTGATACCAATGATGAATCCCGCATAAAAATCAAACGTGCCGTAGTTCATGGTCACCAGCACGCCCGCCAGTCCGGCCATGGCTGCGCCGATGACAAACACCAGCGAAATCACGCGGTCAGTATTGATGCCGAGAATCGATGCCATGCGCCGATCCTGCTGAACGGCACGGCAGATGCGGCCAAGTTTGGTGTACTGAATGATCCAGGTGAGCAGCGCCATGCCACAGAACGCGGCAATCAGAATAAAGACTTTGGTCCAGGTGATTTGCACAAT